>NZ_JBEOZN010000021.1:0-48371 GCF_040298085.1 Streptosporangium sp. NPDC001681
CTGGAAAGAGAATCAAGCCATGAGTGCGGCGCCCCCCCCCGGCGGGGCCCGGCCGCCCCCCCCCCCCGGCGGCCGCGGCCGCCCCCCCCCCGCGAGACGCCGGGGCGGCGCGCGCGCCCGCGCCCCCCACCCCCCCCCCCCGCGGGGCCTTCGGTGTCTCGTCCGGTCTCGTCCGGTCGAGCGAGCTCCTAGTTGAACGAGTCTCCGCAGGCGCACGAACCCGTGGCGTTCGGGTTGTCGATCGTGAAGCCCTGCTTCTCGATCGTGTCGACGAAGTCGACGGTGGCACCCACGAGGTAGGGCGCGCTCATCCGGTCGGTGACCACGCTCACGCCGTCGAAGTCGGAGACGACGTCACCGTCCATCGAACGGTCGTCGAAGAAGAGCTGGTAGCGCAGGCCGGAACAGCCACCGGGCTGCACGGCCACGCGCAGCTGGAGGCCCTCCTCGCCCTGCTGCTCCAGCAGGCTCTTGACCTTCGCGGCGGCCGCGGAACTGAGGATCAGGCCCTGCGCCGTGGTCTCGCTGCTCTCAACCGACATGTGGTGACTCCCGCGTCTGCGTCAGCCGCTCCCCGGGAACGGCTGTCTGTTTCTGACGTCCTTCTTAGACGCTACCAACACCCGTCCCCCCTTACACATTCCTGAGACGACGCACGCCTCCTCCTTCGGACAAAACTCCCTCCCACGGAATAAAGCCCCAAGAGCGTGTGTCATCATTAGTCGTCACTTCGACGATAAGGGGGTGTGGCCATGACGACCACCGAGATCGGGCTTCCGCTCTTCGTCCTGGGCAGGGGCGTGGACCCGCACAGCGAGCGCGGTGTCGACTGTCCCGGCGAGCTACCGGCCGCGTCCGACCCGGCGCTGGTGGAACGCGCCAGGAAGGCGAAGGCGGCGCTCGGCGACAAGGTCTTCGTACTGGGCCACCACTACCAGCGTGACGAGGTCATCCAGTTCGCCGACGTGACCGGCGACTCGTTCAAGCTCGCCAAGGAGGCCGCGGCCCGGCCCGACGCCGAGTACATCGTCTTCTGCGGCGTGCACTTCATGGCCGAGTCCGCCGACATCCTCACCTCCGACTCCCAGAAGGTGGTGCTGCCCGACCTCGCCGCCGGGTGCTCGATGGCCGACATGGCCACCTTCGACCAGGTCGAGGAGTGCTGGGAGGTGCTCCAGGACGCCGGGATCGCCGGTCGCACCGTGCCCGTCACCTACATGAACTCCAGCGCCGACATCAAGGCCTTCTGCGGACGCAACGGCGGCACCGTCTGCACCTCCTCCAACGCCAGGCGCGCCCTGGAGTGGGCCTTCTCCCGCGGGGAGAAGGTGCTCTTCCTCCCCGACCAGCACCTGGGCCGCAACACCGCGGTGCTGGAGATGGGCCTGTCACTGGACGAGTGCGTCGTCTACAACCCGCACCGGCCGAACGGCGGCCTGACCGCCGAGCAGCTCGCGGGCGCCAAGATGATCCTCTGGAAGGGGCACTGCTCGGTGCACGGCCGCTTCAGCGCCGAGTGCGTGGACGACGTCCGCGCGCGCATCCCCGGCGTCAACGTGCTGGTCCACCCCGAGTGCAGGCACGAGGTCGTCACCAAGGCCGATCATGTCGGTTCGACCGAGTACATCATCAAGAAGATCGAGGCGGCTCCCGCCGGGTCCTCCTGGGCGGTGGGCACCGAGCTGAACCTGGTCAAGCGGCTCGGCGCCATGTTCCCCGACAAGGACGTGACGTTCCTGGACCGGACCGTCTGCTACTGCTCGACAATGAACCGGATCGACCTGCCGCATCTGGTGTGGGCGCTGGAGTCGCTCGCCGCCGGCCAGGTCGTCAACCAGATCACCGTGGACGACGACACCGCCCACTGGGCTCGGGTCGCCCTGGACAGGATGCTGGCGCTGCCCTGACCACGAGGTGGACGGGCCCCGGTGGGTGGTGACCCGCCGGGGCCCGTCGTGTGCCGGGAACCTGTCGCGTACCCGGGATCGGGGGAGCACCGCGTGAGCGGGGCCTAATCCAGCTCGTAGACCACCCTGACGCTGACCGACACGTCCTGGCGGCCGGGGCTGATCGACGCCTTGTCCGCGATCGCGCCGGCGGCGAAGAACGGCCGCGGCGGGGTGACGTTCTCCTCGCTGATCTCCAGCGCACGGCCGAGCCTGCGCCCCGCGAGCCTGGCGTACTGCGCGGCGCGGGTCCTGGCGTCCCTGAAGGCGGCCTCGCGCGCCAGCCTGAGCGGCGCGCGGTTGTCGGAGACCTCGAAGGAGACGCTGTCCAGCCGGACCGCCTCGCCGACCGCGACCGCCGCGTCGATCACGTCGTCCGCGGTGTCCAGGTCCCGCACCACCGCCTCGACCCCCTGCGCGGCCCGGTAACCGGAGATCGTGGGGTAGTCCTTGTACTGGGGGCCCAGGGACAGCTCGTTGGTCCGCAGGTCCTTGGCCGCGATACCGGCCGCCAGCAGCGCCTTCGTCAGCGCGGCGGCGGCGACGCGGGCGGCGGTGAACGCCTCTCCCGCGGTGGAACGGACCACCTCGACACCGGCGTCCAGTTTCATGACGTCGGGGGTGACCGACAGACGTCCCTCGCCCACGATCGTGATCTGTGGCCGGTCGTCCTCCCGTACCGTCGCCGTGGAGGGTGCGGAGTCCGCGAGCGCCGTGCCACCGAACAGGCCCACGGAGACGAGTGCGGCCGAGACCACTGCCTGAGACATCTTGATCATAGGGGCATGGCACCACGGGGCGGCGGCCTCGGCGGCGAGCCCTCCTGGGGATCTGCCGTGTCTTGGCCCAATCCCGGGACGGGTATTTATCTTCCGCCGGTCAGATCCGGGCGAGCTCCCGCCACCAGCCCAGCAGCCCCGCGTCGCCCTCGACGGCGTAGTCGTCGACGCTGCGCCGCCCCCATACGACCTGGAGCAGGTCCGCCGACGTGGCCGCGCGCACGGTCACGCTCCCCGGCTGCAGGGACCGCCGGTGGTGGAAGCGGTCGGGGTCGAGGGTGATCACCCACCCGGCTCCGGTGTCGGCCTGCAGGGAGATCGTCTCGCCCCCGCCCCTCAGCTCGGCCACCCCCGGATTCCACAGCGCGTACGGCAGGACATCGAGGAACTCCTCGACTCCGTCGGCCGCCACGTCCTCGTCGACCGAGACCGGAACGCCCAGCGCGAGCTCGGCGTCCATCCGGTGCACCAGGGTCTCGTGGAGCATGCGCCTGGACCAGAACCGCACCCGCTGATCCCCGCCCCAGGCCCACATCGGCGCCTGCGGATCCTGCGACAGCAGCGCCTCGGACAGCAGGGTGGCCCCCGCACCGAGCCAGGCGGGGTAACCGCTCGCGTCGGCCGGCAGGCCCATGTCCATCCCGCGGCGGTCGTAGCGCCGCTCGGCCAGGTCGGCGACCATGGTGGCCACCCACCGGTGTATGCCACCGGTGTGGGTGACGAGCCTGGCCAAGTCCCAGCCAGGACAGGTCAGCACGGGAACGGACATGTCGCGCTTCCTCAGGACATCGGCCATCCGGGCGACCTCCGCGGTGGCCGCCGAGACATGCTCGGCGTGAGTCCATTCCCTCATGTCAGCCCTCCCGGGTGAAACGCATGAACTGCTTCTCGTACTCCTTGGCATTGGTGGTGGTGGCCAGCACCCGCTGCGACCGCCCCTCGAAGTCGAACACCACGGCCTCGTAGCCGGAACCCTTGCGCCGCCAGCCCGCGATGTGCTCGTCGTCGTACCAGCCGATGAGCCGCTCGGTCTCGAACGGGATCCGGACCTTCGCCGGGGCGTCGGAGGCGGTGGACCAGACGCAGATCTCCTTCTTGCTCTCCTTGCAGTACGTGAGCAGTGACGATCCCGACGGGGAGATGTCGTCGTTCTCGACGGTGATCGGGGTTCCCACGTCCAGCAGGGTCTGCAGCACGGTGCCCTGCAGGTCGTAGAAGCGGATGCGCTGGGTCTTGCCGGTGAGCGCCCAGGTGCCGACGGCGCGGCCGTCACCCCGCCAGAAGTAGCTCCACTGGCCCGCGTCCTTCTCCTTCACCCGGACGATCCTGGCCTTCTTCGTGGCGACATCGATGATCGCGAAGCCGTACTCCTTGCTGGTGTTGTCCACGGCCTCGTACAGCGTCACCAGGCCACGTTTGCCGTCCGGCGACCACTGCGGCAGCGTCGGGTAGACCGGCGCCTTGGTGATCCTGATCTTGCTCGCCGCGCCGGTGCTCTGGTCGATGACCGACACGATCGAGTAGTTCTGCGCGTCGTAGATCCGGTCGGTACCCAGCGCCTGGGTGCCCGCGGCGTTGAGCGTGTAATGGAAGTACTTGTCGTTCTTGGCGAACCGGTTGGTCCCGTACTTCCTGACGTAGAGGGTCTTCTCCCAGTCGAGGCTGTAGGAACTCAGCTTGATCGGGTCCTGGGGGCTCTCATGGAGCGTGATCGAACTACCGGGCAGCTTGATCCTGCTGGTCGTCTGCGGCACCGTCGACGTGTTGGGGGGCGGGGTCGCGGCGGAGGTGGGGGGGCTCGTCTCCTTCGTACCGCCGGTCTGCGGGCTGTCGCTCTGGGTGACGCCCGCCTGGGGGTCGCCCGGCGTCTCGGTGCTGCCGCCGCGTACCGCCAGCACGACGCCCCCGGCCACGAGGGCGGTGGCCAGCAGGCCGCCCACGACCGCGAACCACACCCCGCGCCCGCTCCTGGCGGGAGCGGGCTGTCCCGGATATCCAGGTGATCCGGGGTTCTGGTACGGGGCGCCGTCATGGGAGGGATGGGGCGCGGGACCGCCGTAGGGCTGTGGACCCGGAGGCCCCTGATATCCCTGCTGCGGGTATCCCGGCCCCTGCTGCGGATACTGGGCGTAGCCGTGGGACTCGGACGGCTGCGTGTAGCCGTGGGACGCGGACGGCTGGGTGTGGCCACGGGGTTCGGAGTGCTGGAGGTAGCCCACCGGGCCGCCCTGCGGGCCCTGCGCGGGGTATCCCCCTCCGGGACCCCCGTGCTGGAGATACGGCTGCGGCTCCGGGTGATGGGGATAGCCCTGCTGCGCGCGGTCGTCGCCTCCCGGATGCCGCTGCACGTACGCGGTGGGGACGGGCTCGCTCCCGGCGGGGTAGCCGCCGGGGCCGGGGCCGGTCCGCTGCGCCGCGGCCGCCGAACCCTCGGCGAGGATGCCGCGGGGCGCGGTGGGCGGTGCGGCGCCGGTCGGCCCGCCCGCGTGGCCGAGCAGCCGCAGCAGCGCCTCGCCCGCCGTGGGCCGCTGGGTGGCGTCCTTGGACAGGCACTGCCCGACCAGGTCGCGCAGCGCCGGATCGGTGATCGCCCCCAGATCGGGTTCCAGGTTCATGATCCGGTTGAAGATCGCAGGCAGGCTGTCCGTACCGAACGGCGGCTGCCCGGTGGCCGCGAAGACCATCGTGCAGCCCCAGGCGAACATGTCGGCGGGAGAGCCCGCGTTCTCTCCCGCCAGCTGCTCGGGGGTCATGTAGGAGGGGGTGCCGATCGCCATCGCGGTCAGCGTGGAGGTGCGGTCGAGCGCCTTGGCGATACCGAAATCGATCACTCGGGGGCCGTCGGGGGCCAGCAGCACGTTGGAGGGCTTGAAATCGCGATGGACGATTCCCGCCTGGTGGATCGCGACGAGCGCGGTGACCGTGCCGATCGCCAGGCGGTGCAGGGCCGCGCCATGCCGGGGGCCCTCGGTGGCCAGGACCGCGTCGAGCGTCGGGCCGTCGATGTACTCGCTGACGATGTACGGGCGATGCTGGTCGACCCCGGTGTCGATCACCGCAGCGGTGCAGAAGGGAGCGACCCGCTGGGTCGTGCTGACCTCACGGACGAAACGCTCCATCGCCTCCTCGTCCTGCGCGAGGTCGGCACGGAGCAGCTTGACCGCGACACGGGCACCGGTCGGGGAGACTCCCAGGTAGACCGTTCCCTGACCACCCTCGCCGAGCCGGGCGGTGAGCCGGTACTCCCGCACGTGCTCGGGATCCCCGGGCCGCAAGGACGCGAGGTCCGCCATGGTCACACCCTTCTTCCGTGATGAACTTCCGGACCCATTGTGGGGGCAAAGGGTCACAGGACGTGCATCAAACCGCAAGTCGGACGGACCTCGATAGCGCGTTCCAGACGGCCTTTCAGCATCCCCGGAAGGGGCGGAACGCCTTGCCCGAGAGCCGGAGACGATCTTGGGGAGGAACGGACCGGACAGGGCCCCGACCGGCCGGCGGAACGGCTCAGAGGCCGGGCGCGCCCCAGAGGGGGAACCAGCGGCCGAGATCCGGCTCGATCTCCAGCTCACCGCCGATCGCACCGCGTACCTGCAGCTCCAGCGCGTTGTCCCGGCGCCCCGCCTGTCCGGGCAGCGGGGCGAACGGGTAGAAGGTGCCCTGCTTGTAGAGGTAGACCATGGCGAGCCCGCGGCCGTCGGGGGCGGCGAAGGAGACCAGTGAACAGAGCAGCGAGGGGCCGAAACCCGCCGCCTCAAGGGAGGAGTTGACCGCGTGCAGGTCGGTGACCAGATCGCCGAGCAGGTCGGGCGTGCGGCGGACCAGCAGCCATGTGTAGCCGTAGGAGTCCTTCGACACCTCCACCGGAGGGCCGCCTCCGGCGTCCAGCAACTGGGTGATGTCGCGCTCGAGCGCGGCGAACGCCCCGCCCTCGGCCGAGCGGAAGCAGACCGCCCCCAGCCCGGTCGGCGCCAGATCGGTGGCCGCCTGCAGGGTCACCGCGGCCGAGGGCAGCGCGAACAGCGCGTCCAGGTCGGCCTTGGCCGGTTTACCTCGGCCCAGCAGAGCATCCCACCAGCGCATCCGGTCTCTTCCCCTTCACCGCTTCCACAGAACGGCGCTCCCGCCGCCCACCGGTAGTCCTGTCACCCGCCCTGCCCGAGCTGGGCGGAGATCCTGCCGAGCTGGTCAAGGCGCTGCTCCAGCGGCGGGTGGGTCGCCAGCAGCGCGCTCAGGCTCGCCTTGCCGGACAGAGCCGGCGCGAAGAAGAAGGCGTTGAACGGCTCAGCCTCGCGCAGGTCCCTCGTCGGGATGCGCGCCATCTCGCCACTGATCTTGACGAGGGCGCTGGACAGGGCCGACGGGCGCTGGGTGAGCAGCGCTCCCGCGCGGTCGGCGGCCAGCTCCCGGTAGCGCGACAGGGCCCGGGTGAGCAGGAAACTGACCGCGTACACCAGGACCGAGACGAGCATGATGATCAGGCCGATCGGCAGTCCGCCCCGGTCGTCGCGCCCGCGTCCCAGGCCGCTGTAGAGCGCGACCCTGGTCATGAGCCCGGCGACTATGCCGAGGAAGGACGCGATCGTCATGACCGCGACGTCCCGATGCGCCACGTGGGACATCTCGTGGGCCAGCACGCCCTCCAGCTCACCGGCGTCGAGCCGGCGCAGCAACCCCGTGGTCACGCAGACCACGGAGTTCTTCTGGTTGCGGCCGGTGGCGAACGCGTTCGGAACATCCGAATCGGCGATCGCCACCCGCGGCTTGGGCATGTCGGCCAGAGCGCACAACCGGTCGATCATGCCGTGCAGCTCCGGCGCCTCCTGCGGGGAAACGACACGTCCGTGCATCGCGAACAGCGCGATGCGATCGGACATGAAGTACTGCACGAGGAGCATGACGCCGGCGATCAGCAGTACCGCGACCGCACGGACGCCCAACGCGATCAGTACGGCCACGAAGACGACATAGAGCAATCCGAGCAGGAACATGGTGATCACCATGCGCCTGGTCAGGCCCCGGTCCGGGGCGAACCGGGTTTGTACCATATGCCCAGGCTATCCGGGAATCAGGCCCTCGTTGCCGAGCATCTCCCGAACTTCTTCCATGGAAGCGTCAGCCGGGGGCAAAATCAGCTCCGAGGACTCCAGGCTGTCGTCGGGCAGCGCCTTGCCGACATGGCGGACCTTGTCCAGCAGGGCGTGCAACCGGGTACGGAAGACCTCTTCCTCACCCGCCTCGATGGCGGCCTCCAGCTCGGCGTCCAGGGTGTTGAGCACGTCGAGATCGGCGGGGGCGATGTCGATCTGCCCCTCCCCCATGATGCGGACGATCACAGGCCCTCCCCAGGCTGGCGCAGCTGCTGCGTCTGATTGGACTGCGGGTGTTGCTGCGGCTGCTGCTGCGGCTGCTGCTGGCCGGAACCGGACGTGATCGCGCCCTGGGGCCCGGTGCCCTGGCCGAGCTCGGCCTTCATCCGGGCGATCTCCAGCTCCACGTCGTGGCCGCCGCCCATGCGGTCGAGCTCGGCCTGGATGTCGTCGCCACGCTGCCCGCTGAAGTCGTCGAGCGCGCCGCTGGCCAGCAGCTCGTCGATGGCACCCGCGCGGGCCTGCATGGAGGCCGTCTTGTCCTCGGCGCGCTGGATCGCCAGACCGACGTCGCCCATCTCCTCGGAGATGCCGGAGAAGGCCTCGTTGATCCGCGTCTGCGCCTCGGCCGCGGTGTAGGTCGCCTTGATCGTCTCCTTCCTGGTACGGAAGGAGTCGACCTTGGCCTGCAGCCGGTGGGAGGCCGTGGTGAGCTTCTCCTCCTCGGCCTGCAGGTTGTCGTGCTGCACGCGAAGGTCCGCGATCTGGGTCTGCAGGCTGCCGCGGCGGGTCAGCGCCTCGCGGGCCAGGTCCTCGCGACCGACCCCGAGCGCCTTGCGGCCCTGCTCCTCAAGCTTGCGCGCCTGCGCCTCGATCTGGTTGATCTGAAGCTCCACGCGCTTGCGCGAGGTGGCGACATCCGCCACGCCCCGGCGTACCTTCTGCAACAACTCCAGCTGGCGCTGATATGAGTAGTCCAGGGTTTCGCGAGGATCTTCCATCTTGTCCAACGCGTTGTTCGCCTTGGACCTGAAGATCAGCGAAAGTCTCTTCATCACGCTCATGCGCGTCGGCCGTCCCCTTCTTCAAGTGCGCTTCGGGTCACCCCAAGTGATTCCAGCCCCCCGAAAAGCACCGGAGCCACCATAGGGTTCACCCTACGCATAACGCGCGGGGGCGTCACTAAGTTGCACTCCCGGTAGGCTGACGTTGTGTTCCGACGTACCCAGACCACCGCGGACGACTCCCCCGCCTCCGCTAACGATCCTAAGCCTGCGGGCAAGGGGCGTCCCACACCCAAGCGACGGGACGCCGAAGGCCGTCGCCGGCAGCCGGTGAACGCCCCCAACAACCGTAAAGAGGCCTACAAGCAGCTCCGCGAGCGCCAGGCGAACGACCGCGCCAAGGCGCGCGAGGGGATGCTACGCGGCGACGAACGCTACTACCCCGCCCGCGACAAGGGGCCTGTCAGGAAGTTCGCGCGCGACTGGGTCGACTCCCGCCGCGTCGTGAGCCAGTACTTCCTGCCGTTCTCCCTGCTGATCCTGCTGCTCACCTGGATCCCCTTCCCGACCGACGTCCGCGGTTACGTCTACGTCGCGGTGATCACGATCGGCTGGCCGATCATGATGGTCGGCGTGCTGCTCACCTCGATCTGGGTGTCCTGGAAGGTGAAGAAGCTCGCCGCCGAGAAGTTCCCCGGCGAGAGCCTCAAGGGTGTCGGCTTCTACGCCGCCATGCGCGCGCTGCAGATCCGCAAGCTGCGCTTCCCCCCGCCCACCGTCCTGCCCGGCGGCAGGCCGGTCCCGCCGAAGAAGTAGTTCGCGGCACATCGGCTTTCGAACCCCGTTCCTCTCCCGGAGGGACGGGGTTCTTCGTGTCCCGCCCCGGCGGCGGGGAGTCGCTGCCCGTGCTCGCGGGCGAGAGCGACACTCATGCCCTCCCTCCCGAAGCCGGGATCGGCGACGCCCCGGCCTGCCGTGATCACGACTCGACGACGTCCCAGTCCAGCTCGCCGTCGGTCACCACCGGCTTCCAGTGACCGACGGATCCGCCGGTCTCCAGGGCGTTCGCGGTCGCCTTCAGCAGACCGTAGTACGAGCGGATCCGGATGCCGCCAGGGGTGAAGCTCATCTGGCCCTCGTGATCGGTACGCCCGACGTCGCGCGCCACGGAGTCGATCACCAGGTGGTCGCCGCTTCCGTTGGCGCCGAACGGGATCATCCGCCCGTCCCACCATTCCGCCCGCGAGCCGATGCCGGTCGCGCCGATGTCCTCCCCGTCCGTCCCGCAGAGCCGCCGCCAGGTGTCGCGGATCCCGCGAACCCCCTGGTTCCGGCTACCGATGAAGCCGAACGGCCAGGTGTCGCCCACGACGCGGGCCCCGTCGTGCCGTAGCAGGGAGGCACGCAGGTCGTCGGGGAAACGCAGGCCCATCTGCGCCTCGGCGATGGCGATCGTACGGGCCCTGGCGGGCCTGCCCAGCGTGCGAAGGCTCTCGGGGGCGTTGGCCGCCAGCCACCTCTCGATGCGGCGCCACTGGTGGTTCACCGCCCGGGTCACCCCGGGGTCGATCGCCCGTACCCTCGGGCCCCTCACCTGCGGCCGGCAGTCCGCGTCGGGAACCGCCGCGGGGGACTCGTCCGGCGGCGGGACGGGGTCGGCCGCGACGGAGTCCGGAACGACCACGACGTCGACCAGGCACGGACCGGTGGCCCGGATCATCTGCCCCTCCTCCGCCGAGTAGCGGATCTCCGGCTCCAGCGCCTGCCCCGTCCTCGGCCCGCATCCGTCCTTCGCATCCGGCGGGCCCCACAGGGCGATTCCCTCGACGGCCCGCGTCCCCTCCGAGAAGACCGCGTTCTCCAGGACCTGGGTGCCGAAGGCGAGCAGGCACAGCCCGACCCCGACGGCGCCCCAGCGGACCAGGCGGCTCTTGACCGCCCCGTCCAGCGGCTCGCGCGGCGGCCTGGGCGCGAACGTCCGTTCAACGGCGGATCGGAAGGCGGAAGGGGGACCGGTGGCGTACCGCCCGAGGTCCTCCTCGGTGGGGACGCCGAGGAGCGGCGCGGGAGGCCAGCGCGGCGCGTGCCCGGTTCCGGAGGCCGTCTCCTTTGCCGGTGAGCCGATCGTCCCCTTGACCGGGGAGTCGTCCCGGGGGCCGTCCTCCGGTCTCCGCCACCGGCGGACGACCACCACGACGACCGCCGCCAGCGCCCCGGCGGCCAGCGCCAGCCATACCCTCCGCGAAGTGATCAACCGCAACACGCCCGGCAGGGTATCCCGAATCGGGCACCCACTAATGTCAGAGCATGGAATTCCGCCACCTTGGCCGGAGTGGTCTCATGGTCAGTGAGATCAGCTACGGCAACTGGATCACCCACGGTTCCCAGGTAGAAGAGGACGCCGCCAAGCAGTGCGTGCGGGCGGCGCTCGACGAGGGGATCACCACCTTCGACACCGCCGACGTGTACGCGGGCACCAAGGCGGAGGAGGTTCTCGGCCGCGCCCTCGCGGGCGTCCGCCGCGAGTCTCTGGAGATCTTCACCAAGGTCTACTGGCCGACCGGTCAGGGCCCCAACGACCGCGGCCTGTCGCGCAAGCACATCACCGAGTCCCTGCACGGCTCGCTACGCCGTCTGCAGACCGACTACGTCGACCTTTATCAGGCACACCGCTTCGACTACGAGACGCCGCTTGAGGAGACCCTCAAGACCTTCGACGACCTCGTACGCCAGGGCAAGGTCCTCTACATCGGCGTCAGCGAGTGGACCGCCGAGCAGATCGGCCGGGCCCTGAAGATCGCCGACAAGATGGGCTTCGACCGTCTGATCTCCAACCAGCCCCAGTACTCCATGCTGTGGCGGGTCATCGAGGCAGAGGTCGTGCCGCTGAGCGAGAAGGAGGGCATCGGCCAGATCGTCTTCTCTCCCATCGCCCAGGGCGTGCTCACCGGCAAGTACCTGCCGGGGCAGCCGCCCCCCGCCGGTTCCCGGGCCACCGACCCCACCGGAGGCAACTTCATCTCCCGGATGCTCAACGACGACGTGCTCACCCGCGTCCAGCGACTGGAGCCGATCGCCGCCGATCTCGGGCTGAGCATGGCCCAGCTCGCGGTGGCCTGGGTGCTGCAGAACCCGAACGTGTCCTCGGCCATCGTCGGCGCCAGCAGGCCCGAGCAGGTCCGCGACAACGTCAGGGCCTCCGGGGTGAGGCTGGACGCCGAGGTGCTCAAGAAGATCGACGACGTCCTCGGCCCGGTCGTCGAGCGCGACCCCGCCAAGACCGTCAGCCCCGAGCGGCGCCCCTAGAGCCTGTCCCGGCCACCACCGGACGGGGAGATCCCCTCGCCCCTTTTCACCGAGGGGCGAGGGACCGGTGCACCACTCGCCGTTCCTCAGTGATCGCCGGTTCGCGCCCGCCCGGTGATCCAGCGGGCCCGACGGGCTCTTCCCTCACTCCGGGCGCAGGGACATTCCCTCGTACTCGATCTTCTCGTCCTCAAGCAGGGTGACCTTCTCGACCCCCGCCTCCAGCAGCTCACGCCAGTTCTCACCGAGCCACGACTCGGCATCGGCCTGGCTCGGGAACGTGTCGGACGGCGCGACACCCTCGACTACCTCGCCGCCATTCGCGTTTTCATAACGCCAGCGCCACGTCATGCCATAGCTCCTTCTCACGGATCCTGCCAGTGCCGTTCGGCGGCTCAGCGAACCCTACCTCTCCAGGATGCCCCCGAGCGTGGAGGCAGGATCATGGTCTCGCGCCCCGTCGCCCGGCTGTTCCCTGGCCCCCCGTACGCTGCGGAGGTCATCCGCTTCCGCCGGAAGGTGGAGGCTCGCAACTCCTTGAACCCAATGGGAGGCCGGGTGTGAAGGTCCTGATCTCCGGTACCGCGGCTGCGGCGGGCTGGCCGGCCTCGGGCTGCGGGTGCGCCTCCTGCGCCCGGGTCGCCCCCGGCCGCCGCCCCACGTCCGTGCTGCTCGGCGACTCCGTGCGGCTGCCGCCCACCGGCCCGCTCCCGCCCGGCTACCGCGCCTCGCCCGGTCCGGACGGCCTCACCGTCACCACCCCCGGCGGCCGGCGCGTCCTTTACGCCCCCACCGCTCCCCCGTACGAGGAGCGAGAGCCCGCCGGTCCGGGAGAGGCGCTGGACCTGGTGTTGCTGGACGTGATCGACCGGCCGGAACGGCTGGGGGACCTACGCCGGCGGGGCCTGGTCGGCGAGCGAACGCACGTGCTGGCCGTCGACCTCGACCACCGGGTACCGACGGAGGCGGAGCTGGCCCGGCGGGCAGACCTGTGGGGGGTGCGCGCCGTACCGGATGGCACGGTCCTCGACATCGGCGAGCCCCCGCCGCCTCCGGCTCCCCCGCCCCGAAGGACCCTGTTGCTCGGCGGGACCCGGTCGGGCAAGTCCGTGGAGGCCGAACTGCGGCTGGCGGCCGAACCCGAGGTCCGGTATGTCGCGACCGGGCCGTCCGGCGACGGCGATCCCGAGTGGCTGCGCCGGGTCCGGGCACACCGTGACCGCAGGCCCGCCCACTGGGAGACCACCGAGACCACGGACCTGGCCGGACTGCTGCGGTCCGCCGGAACCCCGCTGCTGATCGACGGGCTCGGCACCTGGGTCGCCTCCGTCTTCGACGAGTGCGACGCCTGGTCGGGCGGGGACGACCTGGACGCGGTCACGGCCCGGTGCGACGAGTTGGTGGCGGCCTGGCGGCAGACCCGGGCCCGGGTCGTGGCGGTCTCCGACGAGGTCGGCCTCGGCGTGGTGCCCGCCACCGCCAGCGGCCGGATGTTCCGTGACGTCCTCGGCCGCCTGAACCAGCGCCTCGCCGCGGAGTCCGAGGACGTCACCCTCGTCGTCGCCGGCCGTCTCCTTCCCCTTCCCTCCTGAGCCTCCGCTCGACGAGGGAATCGGGGGCCGGCATCGGCCCCCGCTCCTCCCCCCTGAGCCCGCGTCCCCTGAAAGAACCCCGAGGATCCGGATCGAAGAACACCACCGCCGCTTCTCCCCCTGAGCCCGCGTTCCATGAGAGAACTCCAAGGGTCCGGATCGAAGAACACCACCGCCTCCCACTCCGCCCGGCCCTCACCATCTGGGAGCGCCCCGGGCATCCGGGAGAAGGAGGGCTATGATCTGCGGTCATGCCCGCGCCCCCGCCTCCCGACAGGTCGTCGACGTTCGCCGACGGGGTGCGTCTCGCGATCGGCACGCTGAGTGTGTTCCCGGTCCGGCCCGGGGTGGTCGACCGCCGGGCGGGGGGTGTCGCGATGGCGATGGCCCCGCTGGTGGGGGCGGCGCTCGGGGCCGTCGCGGGGCTGGTGCTGGCGATGGCGCTCTGGCTGGGTATGACGCCGCTTCCGGCATCGGTGCTGGCCGTGGCGGTCCTCGCACTGCTCACCAGGGGGCTGCACCTGGACGGGCTTGCCGATCTCGCCGACGGGCTGGGCAGCGGGAAGCCCGCCGAACGGGCACTGGAGATCATGAAACGGTCCGACATCGGCCCGTTCGGGGTGGCGACCCTGGTCTGCACCCTGCTACTCCAGGTGGCGGCCCTGTCGGAACTCACCTACACGGGGCTGGGCCCGATCGTCCTGGTCACCGCCTGCGCGGCCGGGCGGCTGGCCCTCACCTGGGCCTGCCGAGCGGGTGTCCCCCCGGCCCGGCCCGACGGGCTCGGCGCGATGGTCGCGGGCACCGTGCGACGGAGCGTCGCGGTGGGCATGACCGTGCTGGTGCTCGCGGGGTCGGCCGCGTTGCTCTTCCCGCGTGACGCCGGCGCCCTCGACCTCCGGTCGCCCTCTTCTCCGCTCCTCGGCCCTTATCAGGACGACCACGGGCTCACCTCGGGGATCGACTCGCTCTCCGGCTCCGGGGGAACCGCACTGGCCGGCCTCAGCGACCTTGTTCCCGGGCTGGGGAGCCTCTCCGCCTCCTGGGGGCTCCCGGCGGCCGTACTCCTCGGGTTGCTGGCGGCCTGGGTGGTGCGGCGCAGAGCGGTGCGCCGGCTCGGCGGCATCACCGGGGACGTGCTGGGAGCCCTGGTCGAGATCACCACCGTCACGGCACTGCTAGTGAGCACGGTACTCGTGAGCTGACCTTCCGGCCTCGTCCGGCCGTGCCAGATCCTGCGGACCTGCCTGATCCAGCGGGTTTGACCAGAGCAGCCGGATTCGGTGAATCGGGTGGACCTGACAGCGGAGACTCATCGGTGAGGGCACCAGGAGCATTCCTCTCCTCAGATCTCAGCCGGCGGCCTGGGGCTGTGGCTCGATCGGCCAGCGTTTGATCACCAGCGCGAAGACCGCGGCCAGCAGCGCCGAGCCGACCAGCCCGGTGATCCCCGCGACGGCCAGGTTGGGCGGATCGGCCGCGTTACCGACGAGCAGGCTCAGGCCCGCGGAGGCGTTCAGGGAGCCGTGCCCGACGACCGCGGGCCAGACACTCCCGGAGTAGAGACGGAGCCAGCCGAGCAGCGCCCCGAAGACCACGCAGAACACGATGAACATCGGTGCCGCCCACGCACCCAGCTCGGGGTAGTTGTATCCGCGCAGGGTGAGCGGGAAATGCCAGACTCCCCAGATCAGCCCGGAGACCAGGAGCGCCCGCCAGGTGCCGAGCGTCATCAGACGGGGCAGCAGCCAGCCCCGCCACCCCCACTCCTCTCCGAATGCCGCGATCGAGTTGATCAGCGGAGCGACCAGGAGGATCGACACGACCTGCACGGCCGCCAGGACCCCTGGCTCCACCGGGAGCGATCGGCCCGGAGAGGCCGCCGCCAGGTTCTCGCGGAACAGGCTGAGCCCCCACAGGTCGACGGAGAGCAGGCCGAGGGCGGCGCTGAGCGCGATCGCGACGACTACCAGCAGAGGGGTCCCGAACCAGGCCAGCGCGACGAGCGCGAGCGTGCGCCCGCGACGCTCCCCCATCCACAGGCCGGTCCGCCCGGCCCACTCACGCCAGGTGGTGGCGGGTTCCCCAAGCCGCCTGCCCCAAAGCCGGACGGCGAGGACGCCCAGCGTCGGGGTGAACATCATCGCCACCCCGATCGCCGTGAACACGGGCGCACCGATCTGCGCGCCCATCAGCCAGAGGGGAAGGGCGAACAGCCAGGACAGGCCGAACGCGACGAGCAGAAACAACCACAGATCAGTGGATCGGCGGGGCATGAGACCAACTTCCAATGCTCGGTCTTCGGGGGACAAGGGCCGCGAAGGTGGAGATCAACGGGCTCCGGGACCGGTGGGCGCCCTGGCCACGAGGGTGTTCAGCAAGGCGGCGCCATTCTCGGCGTCGTCGATCGAGACGGCGAGGCGACCGCCGGAGACGTAGCCCACCACAAGGCACTCCCCGCCGCGGAGCATGACCGTCACAGCCCCCGGCAGGCCCCGGATGCCCCACCCTCCGACATTGGACGGGAACAGTTCCTCCGACCAGGCCCGCTCCACTTTCGCGATCGGGATGTGCTTGCGGGGCAGGCGGAGCGGCCCGTAGAAGAGCACGACGCCCTCCTCGGTGATCTGCACCCGCACCGAACTGAAGGTCACGGCCACCAGGCCGGCGAGAAACGTGATCACCGCGGGGGTCCAGAGCATCCCGTCGCCGCCGACCAGGGCGACGACCGCGAGACCCGTCCCCACCGCCAGGACAGAGCCGCCGATCGCGGCGAGCAGTCCGCTGCGCACGGAGGAGACCCACACAGCGCGCTGGCCAGGGCGGAGCGGGAACCTCCGGGAGGTGGCCGCGGCCCGCTCCGGCTGGTCGTCGGGTCCCGGACGGGCGGCGAGACCACCGAGCCAGCCGCCGAGCACCAGCCCTGCGACCGCGAGCAGCGCGGTCCACCCCAGGTGACCGGCCTGCCGCCAGTCGGGAGCGTCGAGGTTGGCCGCCAGCGTGACCGCCTGCAGCCCCAGGAAGAACAGGCCCGTGCCGCCCAACAGGGCGCCGAGCGCCATGCGGCTCGCCCTGCGCCTGAGCGTCGTGGCGTTGACGAGCGCGGCCACGCAGGCCCCGCCCCCGATCAGCACCCACATGCCCACCTCGAACAGCAGCGAGGCGGTGAACGACATCGAGCGGTCGGGGGCACCGGACGGGCCCCAGTGCATGGCGACAGGGTCGGGCATCCGCTCCCGGAGCATCAGCGGCGCGACGACCAGGGTGGCGGCCACCAGCGCGAACCAGGCTGCGGCCGTGGAAAGGAAACGGGCTCGCAGGCCCACATCGATCACTCCTTCAAAGGACCGGGTCCAGACCCGGTCATGACAGTTCCCTGATGAGCTCGATGACGTCGTCGTGCCGGTAGCCGTACTGGACCGCCTCGGCGAGCAGGGAGCGCAGCTTCTCCTCGATGACACTGCGCGGGTTGGGGCGGCTGAGCACGCTCACGCCGCGGCCGCGGCGGAACTCCAGCACCCCCTCGTCACGCAGATCCCGCAGGGCACGCAGCACCGTGTTGGCGTTGATGCCCAGCGCGGCGGCAAGATCGCGCGCCGGCGGGAGCCGGTCTCCCCGGGCGTAGGACCCCTCGGCGACGGCACGTCTGATCGCCTCGGCGACCTGCTCGTGCAGTGGCCGAGGATCGTTCATATCCAGGGTGAGCAACATAGTGCTAGTGACATTAGCACCATCCCTCTCGATGGTGCCACTCCCGATAGCACCATCGGACGACGCGATTCGTAGGACGAACCCTCGTTTATGAGTACTGCGCAAGCCCGACTAGCATCGGCTTGTGTGACCACTGTGCGGCTGACCCCAACTGACAATGCTGTCTCGTTCGAAACCGACGCACTGGTCGTCGGCGTCCATACCGGACCGGACGGCCTGCTCCCCGCTCCCGGGGCCGACGGCCTCGATCAGGCTCTCGGCGGCAGGCTCACCGCCACGCTCGGCAGTGTGGGCGCCAAGGGGAAGCCCGGCGAGATCTCCAAGATCCCCACTTTCGGCGCGCTGACCGCACCCCTGCTGGTCGTCGTCGGCCTGGGCGACGTCCCCGAGAACGGCTACGACGCCGAGGCCCTGCGCCGTGCCGCGGGCACCGCGGTCCGCGCCCTGGCCGGCACCGGCCGGGTGGCGCTGGCCCTGCCCACCACGAGCGCCGAGCACGCCGGCGCCGTCGCCCTGGGCGGCCTGCTCGGCGCGTACTCCTTCACCAGGTACCGGACCGCCGACGAGCCAAGCGCCCCGGTGGCCGAGCTGGCCGTGCTGACCGACGCCGAGGGCGCCGAGGCCGCGGTCGGGCGCGCCGGCACGCTGGCCGAGTCGGTCTCGCTCGTCCGCGACCTGGTCAACACCCCGCCTTCCGACCTGTGGCCCGCGCGCTTCGCCGAGATCGCCGAGCAGGTGGGCGGCGAGGCCGGCCTGTCGGTCGAGGTCCTGGACGAGAAGGCGCTCAAGGAGGGCGGCTACGGCGGCATCGTCGCCGTCGGCCAGGGATCGGCGAACCCGCCCCGCCTGGTACGCCTCGCCTACAGCCACCCCGAGGCCGAAAAGAAGCTCGCCTACGTCGGCAAGGGCATCACCTTCGACTCGGGCGGCCTGTCGCTCAAGCCGTCGGCCGCGATGGACTGGATGAAGTCGGACATGGGCGGCGCGGGCGCCGTCCTCGGCGCGATGCTCGCGATCGCGAGGCTGGGCCTGAAGGTCAACGCGGTCGGCTACCTCTGCCTGGCCGAGAACATGCCGAGCGGCACCGCGCAGCGTCCCTCCGACGTGTTCACCAGCTTCGCGGGCAAGACGGTCGAGGTGCTCGACACCGACGCCGAGGGCCGCCTGGTCCTGATCGACGGCATCGCCCGCGCCGGTCAGGACGACCCCGACGTGATCGTCGACGTCGCCACGCTCACCGGCGCGCAGATCGTCGCGCTGGGCTGGCGGACGGCGGGCGTCATGGCCAACGACGACGACCTCCGGGCCGAGATCGTCGCGACGGCGGGCGCGCAGGGCGAGGCCGCGTGGCCCATGCCCCTGCCCGACGAGCTCCGCAAGGGGCTCGACTCGCCCGTGGCCGACATCGCCAACCTGCACCCCGAGCGTTTCGGCGGGATGCTCACGGCGGCGATCTTCCTGCGGGAATTCGTGCCGGACGGTGTCCGTTGGGCACACATTGACATGGCCGGTCCCGCCTTCAACAAGGGAGAGCCGCACGGCTACACGCCGAAGGGCGGTACCGGGGCGGTCACCCGGACGCTCGTCGGCCTGGCCGAGCGCTACGCGACCGGGTCCGCCCAGGCGTCGGCGTAGCCGCGCATGCGGGTCACAAGCAACGCAGACAGATGAAAAGATGCGGTTGTCGGTGCCGGGCCAAGGGCGGGCACCGACTGGGCGCCGAGCCGAGTCAGCCGGCGGCGTGGATGCGATCGAGGATCCGCGCGGCCGGCCAGGGCACGGAAGGGGCGCGACCGTGAACACGGTATTCCAATCCGACAAGGAGCTTTCCTGTGGCTGATGGCAGCGGCCCCTACGACATCGTCGTCCTGGGGGGCGGTAGCGGCGGGTATGCCTGCGCTCTGCGGGCGGCCGAACTGGGCAAGACGGTCGCGCTGATCGAGAGAGACAAGATCGGCGGTACCTGCCTGCACCGGGGGTGCATTCCCACCAAGGCGCTTCTGCACTCCGCGGAGGTCGCCGACGAGACGCGGGAAAGCGCGACCTACGGCGTCAAGGCCCGTTTCGAGGGCATCGACGTGCCCGCGGTCCACGCGTTCAAGGACAAGATCGTCAATCGCGCCTGGAAGGGCGTGCAGGGCCTTCTCAAGAGCAAGGGCATCACGATCATCGAGGGTGAGGGCCGTCTCGCGGGCCCGAACCGGGTGGCCGTGGGCTCCGAGATCTACGAGGGCCGCAACATCGTGCTGGCGACCGGCTCCGCGCCCAAGTCCCTTCCCGGCCTGGAGATCGACGGCGAGCGTGTCATCACCAGCGAGCACGCGCTCAAGCTCGACCGGGTGCCCACCTCCGTGGTCGTCCTGGGCGGCGGCGTCATCGGCGTGGAGTTCGCCAGCGTCTGGCGCTCCTTCGGCGCCGAGGTGACGATCGTCGAGGCCCTGCCGCACCTGCTGCCGCTGGAGGAGGAGTCGAGCTCCAAGCTGCTCGAGCGCTCCTTCCGCCGCCGCGGCATCAAGCAGGAGCTGGGCGTCTTCTTCGAGGGCGTCAAGACCACCGACACCGGCGTGGTCGTCAGCCTGGCCAACGGCAAGACCCTGGACGCCGAGCTGCTGCTCGTCGCGGTCGGCCGCGGCGCGGTCTCCGCGGGCATGGGCTTCGAGGAGGCGGGTGTCGCCATCGAGCGCGGCACCGTCACCGTGAACGAGTTCTGCCAGACCAGCGTGCCCGGCGTGTACGCGGTCGGCGACCTCATCCCGACCCTGCAGCTCGCCCACGCGGGCTTCGCCGAGGGCATCCTGGTGGCCGAGCACATCGCGGGGCTGAACCCCGTGCCGATCGACTACGACGGCGTGCCGCGGATCACCTACTCCGATCCCGAGGTCGCCTCGGTGGGCATCACCTCCGCCCAGGCCAGGGAGCGCGGCCACGAGATCGTCGAGTTCACCTACGACCTCGCGGGCAACCCCAAGAGCCAGATCCTGCAGACGCAGGGCGCCGTCAAGATCATCTCGGCGAAGAACGGCCCGGTGCTCGGCGTGCACATGGTCGGCCGTCGCATCGGCGAGCTCGTGACCGAGGGGCAGCTGATCTACAACTGGGAGGCCCTGCCCTCCGAGGTCGCCCAGCTCATCCATGCCCACCCGACCCAGTCCGAGGCCGTCGGCGAGGCGATGCTGGCGCTGGCCGGCAAGCCGCTCCACGTCCACAACTAACGTAAGCCCTCACTCGGAACGCGAGAGAAGACACCAATGCCGAAGTCCGTACAGATGCCCCAGCTCGGTGAGAGCGTCACGGAGGGCACCGTCACCCGTTGGCTGAAGAAGGAGGGCGAGCGCGTCGAGGCCGACGAGCCGCTTCTCGAAGTCTCCACCGACAAGGTCGACACCGAGATCCCGTCTCCGGCCGCGGGCATCCTCACGAAGATCGTGGTGGCCGAGGACGAGACAGTCGAGGTCGGCGCCGAGCTCGCCGTCATCGACGAGAACGGCACCGAGGGCGCCGCCCCGGCGCAGGAGGCGGCCCCCGAGCCGGAGCCCGAGCCCGAGCCGGTCCCCCAGCAGCAGGCACAGCCGGTCTCCTCGATCCCGCAGCCCGCCCCGCAGGCCCCCGCCCCGGCGCAGGCCCCCGTTCCCGCGCCGGCCCCGGCACCGGCACCGGCCCTCCAGGCCGTCCAGACCCCCCCGGCCGCGCCGCCGTCCCCGATCGCGACGGCACCGGCCGCCGAGCCCGCCGGTGAGAGCCCGTACGTCACCCCGCTGGTGCGCAAGCTCGCCAGCGAGCACGGCGTCGACCTCGACTCGCTGAACGGCACCGGCGTCGGCGGTCGCATCCGCAAGCAGGACGTGCTGGAAGCGGCCCGCGACCAGCGCGAGCGGGCCGCGGCGGCCCAGGCCCCGGCCCCGCAGGCCGCCGCCCCGGCTCCGGCGGCCGCCCCCGCGCAGGCTCCCGAGCCGGTCGCGGTGGACACCACGCTGCGCGGGCGCACCGAGAAGATGTCGCGGCTGCGCCAGACCATCGCCAAGCGCATGGTCGAGTCGCTGCAGGTCTCGGCCCAGCTCACCACCGTGGTCGAAGTCGACGTCACCAAGATCGCGCAGCTGCGCGACCGCGCGAAGGCCGAGTTCCAGCGGCGTGAGGGCGTCAAGCTCTCCTTCATGCCGTTCTTCGCCCTCGCCACGATCGAGGCGCTCAAGCAGCACCCGAAGCTGAACGCCACGATCAACAGCGAGACCAACGAGGTCACCTACTTCGACGCCGAGCACCTGGCCTTCGCGACGGACACCGAGCGCGGCCTGATCGTCCCGGTGATCAAGGACGCGGGCGACCTCAACATCGCCGGGCTGGCCCGTAAGATCGCCGATCTGGCCGAGCGCACCCGCACCAACAAGGTGAGCCCGGACGAGCTCGGCGGCGGCACGTTCACGCTGACCAACACCGGCAGCCGGGGCGCGCTGTTCGACACGCCGATACTCAACCAGCCGCAGGTCGGCATGCTGGGCACCGGCGCGGTCGTCAAGCGCCCGGTCGTCCTGGACACCGCCGAGGGCGAGGTCATCGCCGTCCGCTCGATGGTCTACCTCGCGCTCAGCTACGACCACCGCCTGGTCGACGGCGCCGACGCCGCCCGCTTCCTGACGACGATCAAGCGTCGCCTGGAGGAGGGCCGTTTCGAGAACCAGCTGGGCCTCAACGCCTAGTCACCGTTCCGCCTCCCCGGGCCGGTCCGCTCTCCGCGGACCGGCCCGGTCCGTTTATGAGCGGGATACGCCGGAGATCCGGCGTCCGGCCGGCGGCAGACAGGCTGTTGACGGCCGTTTCCAGCCGCCGCTACCGAGCCGCGGGAGAGAGTCTCATGGCGAGGACGGCGGCGACGAGCGAGAGCGCCCCAGCCGGCTCCATCAAAGGTGCCCCCCGAAGTCTCCCTTGCCGCCGCGCAGCGCCCAGTCCATGTGCTCCTCTCCGTGCGTCTTTCTCTCAGCGGCTCTCCGGCACCCGTCTTTCGCTCCCGACGCATCCGGTGACCCCGGCCTCCCGAGGATCGCAGGGGAGGTCGACTAGATTGGACAACATGGCGATCATCGTGACCGGGTCCTCTGGCCTGCTTGGATCGGCTCTGGTCAAGGCTCTGCGGGCCGACGACACCCGGGTGGTCAGGTTGGTACGGCGGGCGCCGCAGGGCGTCGACGAGGCGTTCTGGAACCCGGGCAAAGGGCTCATCGACCCGGCGGCCCTGCAGGGCGCGCGGGCCGTGGTCCATCTCGCCGGGGCGGGGATCGGCGACCGGCGCTGGAACGACGACGTCAAGCGCGAACTGGTCCGCAGCCGGGTCGAGGGGACCAGGACGCTGGTGAAAGCGCTGACGGAGCTGCCGGACAGGCCCCCGACGCTGCTGTCGGCGTCCGCGATCGGCTACTACGGGGACACCGGGGACCGCGAGGTGGACGAGACGGCCCCACCGGGCGAGGGATTCCTCTCACGGGAGGTGGTGGTGCCCTGGGAGGCCGAGACGGTACCCGCCGAGGAGGCGGGCATCCGGGTGGCCCGGCTCCGTACCGGCCTGGTGCTGAGCGGCGCGGGCGGCATGCTGGCGAAGATCCTGCCGATCTTCAAGCTGGGGCTGGGAGCGCCCCTGGGCTCGGGAGAGCAGTACTGGTCCTGGATATCGATCGACGACTGGGTGCACGCCGTACTGCACATCCTGGACGACCCGGAGATCTCGGGCCCGGTCAACCTCACCGCGCCGCAGCCGGTCACCAACGCGGAGTTCACCAGGACGCTCGGGAAGGCCCTGCACCGGCCCACCATGCCGCTCGCCGTACCCGGATTCGCGCTGCGCACGGCCATCGGGGGGTTCGCGGAGGAGGGGGTGCTGACCGGGCAGCGGGTGCTGCCCCGGCGCCTTCTGGAGTCTGGTTACACGTTCCGGCATACGCGCCTCAGTGAGGCGCTGGCCGCCGTACTCTAGGGTCCCTGTTTCCGCCAAAGCCGTCGAAGAGGTCATGTATGCGTAGTTCTGGGCAGTCTCACATCGTTGCCATCGGAGGCGGTTCGTTCCGCCCGTCCGAGCGCTACGGGTTCATAGAGGCGAGCGCGCTGCTGCGGTACGCCCTCGACCTGACCGGCCAGGACCGGCCGAAGCTGGGCCTGCTCGCCACCGCCACCGGCGACGACTCCGACTGGCTGCTGAAGATGTACGGCGCCTTCCGCGAGTGGGACGTCGAGGTCAGCCACCTGACCGTGTTCCCGATGCCCAACGTCGAGGATCCGCGCGAGTGGGTGCTCAGCCAGGACGTCATCTACGTCAGCGGCGGCAGCGTGGCCAACCTGGCGGCCCTGTGGCGGCTGCACGGCCTGGACGAGATCTTCGAGGAGGCGTGGCGGGCCGGCGTGGTGCTGAGCGGCCAGAGCGCCGGGGCGCTCTGCTGGCACGTGGGCGGCAACACCGACTCCTTCGGCCCGGCGCTGCGGGTGTGGTCCGACGGCCTGGGCCTGCTGCCCCACTCGTGCGGCGTCCACTACGACTCCGACCCGCAGCGCCGCGCGCTGCTGCACGAGGCGGTGGCCTCAGGCGAGTTGCCGGGGGGCTACGCGGCGGACGAGGGCGTGGCGCTGCACTACGTGGGCACCGAGTTCATCCAGGCCGTCAGCGTGCAGCCGGGCGCCTACGCCTACAAGGTCGAGCACGACGGGGCCGGCGGGGCCAAGGAGTTCCGCATCGAGCCTCGGCTTCTCACGTCGTGACCACGAACGGGTCAACTACTCTTGAGACGTGAGTGACCTGGCAATCGTCCGTCTTGGCGTTGACTTCCCCTATGAGCAGGCCTGGGATCTTCAGCGGCGCATCCACGCACGCCGCGTGGCCGAGGAGATTCCCGACACCTGCCTGATGCTCGAGCACGCACCGGTCTACACGGCGGGAAAACGAACCGCGCCGCACGAGCGGCCCTCCGACGGCACTCCCGTCGTCGAGGTCGACCGGGGCGGCCGGATCACCTGGCACGGTCCCGGCCAGCTGGTCGGCTACCCGATCGTCAGGCTCGGCGGCCCGCTCGACGTGAACGCCTACGTGAGGCTCCTGGAGGAGACCCTGGTGGCCGTCTGCGCCGACTTCGGGGTGCAGGCGGGCCGAGTCCAGGGGCGTGGCGGCGTCTGGGTGGCCGGAGACCCCTCGCACGGCCTGCCGGACAGGAAGGTCGGGGCCATCGGCATCCGGGTCTCGAGCGGCGTCACGATGCACGGGTTCGCGCTCAACTGCTCCAACGACCCGAGCTGGTACAACCGGATCGTCCCGTGCGGCATCAGCGACGCCGGGGTCTCCTCGCTGTCCGCCGAGACCGGCCGGCGGATCGTCGTCGACGAGGTCCTGCCGTACGCCGAGAAGCACCTGGCGGAGGCGCTCGGCGCGCGGGCCTTCGAGTTACCCGAGGAGGACCTGTTCCGGCGCTGAACCCCGGGGCCTCGCGGCTCGCGGTGGGACATAAGCTGGACAGGTGAGCGAGCGTGATGACATTTACCCCACCTCGACGTGTAACACCTCGGTCCCTCGACCGACGAAGGAGCTCGCATGACCGTCGCACCCGAAGGGCGCAAGCTCCTCCGCCTGGAGGTCCGCAACGCCGAGACCCCCATCGAGAAGAAGCCCGAATGGATCAAGACCAGGTTCAGGACGGGCCCGAACCACACCGAGCTGCGGGCGCTGGTCAAACGCGAAGGGCTGCACACGGTCTGTCAGGAGGCCGGATGCCCCAACATCTCCGAGTGCTGGGAGGACCGCGAGGCCACCTTCCTCATCGGCGGCGACCAGTGCACCCGGCGGTGTGACTTCTGCCAGATCGACACCGGCAAGCCCAAGGCGTACGACACCGACGAGCCGCGCCGCGTGGCCGACTCGGTGCGGCAGATGGGCCTCAACTACGCGACCGTGACCGGTGTCGCCCGCGACGACCTGCCCGACGGCGGCGCGTGGCTGTACGCGGAGACCGCGCGGCAGATCCACGCGCTGCTGCCCGGCTGCGGCGTCGAGCTGCTGGTGCCCGACTTCAACGGCGACCAGGCCCAGCTGGAGGAGGTCTTCTCCGCCAGGCCCGAGGTGTTCGCGCACAACGTCGAGACCGTGCCGCGGATCTTCAAGCGCATCCGGCCCGCCTTCCGTTACGAGCGCTCCCTGGAAGTGATCACCAAGGCCCGCCAGGCCGGCCTGGTGACCAAGTCCAACCTGATCCTCGGCATGGGCGAGGATCGCGAGGAGGTCGTCCAGGCCATGCGCGACCTGCACGAGGCCGGGTGCGACCTGCTCACCGTGACCCAGTACCTGCGGCCCACCCCGCGCCACCACCCCGTCGACCGCTGGGTGAAGCCGGAGGAGTTCGTGGAGCTGGGCAAGGAGGCGGAGGCCATCGGTTTCGCCGGGGTCCTGTCGGGGCCGCTGGTTCGCTCCTCCTACCGGGCGGGCCGCCTGTACAAGCAGGCGGTCGAGGCCCGCCAGCACGCCTGAGCGGCCCGGCCTCACGGGCTGTGGAAACCGGAGGAACCCCGCTCGCGAGCGGGGTTCCTCCGGTTGGGACGCCGGAGGTGCCCGCCTTTTTCAACGGTGCCGCCGCCGGACCTACCCGAGCCGCCGGTCGCCGCTCGACCCGCCAGGCGTAGGAGACCAGGACGGCGCGGGGTTCTCCGTGCCGTCCACGCCGGCGAAGTGGGCGGGGCCCAGGTCGTCTCGCAGTTTGCCGAACATTCATACGCCAGTGCCGCATGAGCATGTGCGGCACAGGCGGAATCCCCGGGCTTCAGCCCCGGGAGCGCGTCAAACCGACTGGTCCTACGACTCCGTCACCCTCACCGGGAAGACCGTGACCGGGTAGTCCAGGTAAAAGTCGGCAGGATCGTCTCTCCCGGCGGTACCGGCCTTTCCGGCACTCCGCGGCCTTCGGCCCCGGTGCCGGAACCGGCACCGGGCAGGTCACGTTTTCACTTCTTGAGCCATGGATTTGTATCCTTCAGAACATGGCCAAGAAGCCCGAAGACTCAGAGCGCCCGGGGCGCATCAAGCAACTCCGTATGATCTCGAAGATCATCAAGGAGGCCAACCCCAAGGGGATGCCGATCGTCTACGCCTCGGCGCTGGGCACGCTCGCGCTGTTCGTGGTGATCGGCCTGGTCACGGGCTGGTTCTGGTACCTGCTCTTCATCGGGATCCTGCTGGCCCTGACCGTCGGACTGGTGGTGTTCGGCCAGCTCGCCCAGAAGGCGCAGTACTCCATGCTGCACGGGCAGGTCGGCGCCGCCGCCGCGATCCTGCAGGGCATGCGCGGCAACTGGGAGGTCACCCCGGCCGTCGCGGTCACCCGCGACCAGGACATCGTGCACCGCGTGGTCGGCTACCCGGGCATCATCCTGGTCTCGGAGGGGCCGGGCAGCCGGGTGCAGAAGATGCTGGTCGCCGAGAAGAAGCGCGTCCAGCGAGTCGCGCTGGACGTGCCCGTCTACGACATCCAGTCCGGTGACGGCGAGGGGCAGATCCCGCTGGCCAAGCTGCAGCGGCACCTGATGAAGCTGCCCCGCAACCTCAAGAAGCCCGCCCTGTACGAGATCAACAACCGGCTGAAGGCCCTGCCGCAGACGCTGCCGATGCCCAAGGGCCCGCTGCCGCGCGGCGCGAAGATGCCCCGCCCGAAGATGCGCTGATGGGCTCCGCCGGGGTGGGCCGCCACCGGGTGGACGCCGCGGCCACCTCCCGGGCCAACCGCGGCTGGTGGGACGGCGCCGCCGACGAGTACCAGGCCGAGCACGGGGAGTTCCTGCGCGACTCCGGGTTCGTCTGGTGTCCTGAGGGGCTGGACGAGGCCGACGCCCGCCTGCTGGGCGATGTCGCGGGCAAGGACGTGCTGGAGATCGGCTGCGGTGCCGGGCAGTGCGGGCGCTGGCTGGCCGGCCAGGACGCCAGGGTCGCCGCCTTCGACCTGTCCTTCCGCCAGCTTCAGCATTCGCGCCGGATCGATCTGGACGCGGGCGCCGCGCTCCCCGTGGTCCAGGCGGACGCCGAGGTCCTGCCCTTCGCCGACGGGGCGTTCGACCTGGCCTGCTCGGCCTACGGCGCGCTGCCGTTCGTGGCCGACGCCGGAGCCGTCCTCGCCGAGGTCCGCCGGGTGCTGCGCCCCGGGGGCCGCCTGGTCTTCTCGGTGAGCCACCCCGTCCGCTGGGCCTTCCCCGACGACCCCGGCCCCGCCGGGCTGACCTCCGACCGCTCCTACTTCGACCGCTCCGCGTACGTGGAGATCGGCGAGGACGGGCGTCCGTCCTATGTCGAGCACCATCGCACGATGGCCGACTGGGTCCACCTCATCACCGCCTCCGGGCTGGTGCTGCGGCACCTGACCGAGCCCGAGTGGCCGCCGGGCCACGACCGCGAGTGGGGCGGCTGGAGCCCGCTGCGCGGCCGCCACCTGCCCGGCACCGCGATCTTCACCTGCGTCCGGTAGCCGCGCCCGGCGGCCGGGGCGGCACCCGTGTGCCCGCGACACGGATGGCACCCCGGCCTCCTTTCCCGCACGCCGGAGATCGTCACAGGTCGGCTGCCAGGTGAGATCCAATGCGCGGGCGGTCGTCCCGGACCGGCCGGGAACGCGGGCCTAGCGGCCGGCGTTCATGACGATCCGGCCGATCTCATCGAAGGTGCCGAAGTCACCGGCGGAGACCAGGTTCTTGGTCATGGCGATCGCGATCCCGGTGGCCGTGTCGGCGTAGGCGGCCGAGCCACCGCTGCCTGCCATCCCGAACAGGGTGGGGGCGTCGAGCAGTTCGGTGGCGCCGATGGCGTACCCGAGGGATCTGGTGACCGGAGTGCCGGTGACCTCGTCCACCCCGGTGATCGCCACCTCGGTGATCTCTCGCAGCCGTTCCGGCGAGACGAGCCTGACGCCGTCCACCTCGCCCAGCAGAGCGGCGTACATGCGGGCCACGGCACGGGCGGACATGGTGCCGCCCGCCGGGATGTCGGAGGTCAGCACATCGGCGCGGTTGCCGAAACCGGCATCCGGCATCGCCGCCATCGGCGCCGCCGTGTAGCCGTCCACCACCCTGAAGAACGGTATGTCGGCGAACATCTCCGCGGACATCTCGAACTCGAAGTCGCTCGGCGCGTCCTCCAGCCGGGCCAGCCTGCCCAGCTCGGATTCCGGGACGCCGAAGAACAGCTCACCGGCCACCCCGAGCGGCCCGGCGACCTCCTCCCGCAGGACCTGCGAGATCGGCCTGCCGGTGCTCCGGCGGACGATCTCCCCGATGAGGTAACCGAACGACTGGGGGTGGTAGCCGGTCTTGGTGCCCGGCTCCCACCAGGGCTTGGCATCGGCGATCGCCGCGCACATCCCGTCCCAGTCGCACAGGTCCTCGGGCGTGGTCCCGGCGGGCACGCCGGGCACGCCCGTCGAGTGGGTCAGGGCGTGCCGCACCGTCGCACGTTCCTTGCCATGGGCGCCGAACTCAGGCCACAGCTCGACGATCGGCGTGTCGTAGCCGAGAACGCCCCGCTCCACGAGCACGTGCACCACGGTCGAGGTGGCGCCCTTGCCGGTCGAGGCGCTGTAGAACGGCGTGTCCGGCGTGACGGGACGCCCGGTGGCCGGGTCGGCGACACCCGCGACGACGTCGACCACCAGGTCGCCGTGCCGGTACACGGCGACCTGCAGGCCCCGCTCGGTCCCGGACTCCACGAGCCTGTCGGCCGCCTCCTGGACCAGCTTCTGCATATCGCTCATGATCTTCCCTTCCGTGATCCAGTGTGTGACCGTTACGACGGCCGGAGGCGGCAAAAGGAATCGCTCCGGGGGGTTGGTTCTCGGAAGTCCGGCCCCTGTCCCGCCGAGCCCGGGACTCAGCGACGCCCGGGCCTGCGGGAGATCGCGAGCAGGACGGCGGGTTCCCGTCCCGGATTGTGCAGGGCTCGCACCGGCAGCCCGTCCAGCCACAGCACGTCGCCGCGCCGGAAGGCCAGGCGATCACCGTCGGAGCAGACGAGCTCGATCCGTCCGCGCTCAAGCAGGACGATCGCGTCCCGCCATTCGGCTTCGGCCCGGTCCAGCGAGCCGCCGGGCTCGACGACGACCGTCCGTACCCGGAACGACGGCCCGAACCGCCCGGCCAAGGAGAGGGGCGGGTCCTCGCCGACGCCCGTCACAGCGTCGAGGGGAGGCCGAACGCCGGGAAGACCTCGGCGCCGAAGGTGGTGATCTGGGTCACCAGCCCGCCCTCGACCCGCAGGACGCCGAGCCACGAGCCCTGGTACTCGGACTCGCCCGGACGCCTGAGGTAGGCCGCCGCGGCGGGTTGCCGGTTGGCACGGGTGGGCAGGACGCGCCAGTCGCCCCACGCCTCGGGGCCGATCATCGCCGGGCGCCACGCCTCGACGATCGCCTCCCCGCCCAGGATCCAGATCGGGGCCGGCGGCATGGCCTGCCAGGCGTCCGCGCGCAGCACCCCGGCCAGGACCTCGGGATCCGCCTGCTCGACGGCGTCCATGTAGCGTCGCAGCGCCGCGCGTTCCTCCTCGGTCGGATCCGAGGAGGGCGCCCACTCCAGGCGCTGTGCGGGCAGGTGCTCCCGCATCGTCGACCGGGCCCGCTGCAGGGCGCTCTTCACCGCCGCGACGCTCACCTCCAGCAGCGCGGCGGCCTCCTGCGCCGACCAGCCGAGCACGTCGCGCAGGATCAGCACCACCCGCTGCCGGGGAGGCAGGTGCTGGATGGCGACCAGGAACGCCAGCTCGATCGTCTCCTTGGCGACCACCTCGGCGTCCGGCTCGGCGCCGGCGGGGGCGGGCGGCTCCAGAAGCCGGTCCGGGTACGGACGCAACCAGAAGACCTCGGTCGGCGACGGTGCGGACACGCCTGGAGTGGCCAGCACCGGCGCTTCACGCGGGCGTGGGCGGCGCGGGTGGCGGTCGAGGAAGTCCAGGCAGGCGTTGGTCGCGATCCGGTAGAGCCAGGCCCTGAAGGTAGAGCGCCCCTGGAAGCTCTCCCGCTTGCGCCAGGCGCGCAGGAACGTCTCCTGCACCAGGTCCTCCGACTCCTCGAAGGAGCCGAGCATCCGGTAGCAGTGCACCCGCAGCTCCCGCCGGTACCTCTCGACGAGCGTGCCGAACGCCGGCTCGTCACCCGCCAGCGCGGCGGCCAGGACCGCGCTCTCCTCCGGGCCCGCCTCTTCCTTGATCACAACGACATTCCTCCCATACCGCGGCCCGCCCGGCGCGGGCGCCCGCCGTTATGACGGCCGCCGGAGGGAAAAGGAATCGGCTGCGGGCGTGGGAACGCCTCAGAGGCGTACGACCACGGTGTTCGCCGCACGGTCGTGCAGGCCCCGCTGGTCGCGGTCCCAGATGAGGGCGGGCAGGGCCAGGCAGAGCAGGACGGTCCGTACCAGCACGGAGACGAACCCGGGGCGGCCGCCGCCGAGCGCGGCGACCCTGATGCCGAACAGGCGCATCCCGAAGGTCATCCCCATGGTGCCCACCAGCAGGAGGTATTCGGTGGCCAGGACCAGGATCGGGACCCAGGCCGAATGAGCGGGGTCGATCCGCAGGAGCCCCTGGGTGATGGCCCAGGTGCAGATCAGCCAGTCGACCACGATGGCGCCGAGCCTGCGGCCGAATCCGGCCACCGAGCCGCTGCCCTCCGCGGGCAGCCCGAGCCGCTCCCCCGGATACCCGAGGTCGACTCCGGCCGACCTGACGCCACCGAGCCAGGTCTGGGTCCAACGCGGCTGCTTGCTGCTCATGCCCCAACGGTAGCCGCCCCGGGTACCGCCCCCGTACTCGCCCGGACCGGCTGGCAATACAGGGCGAAAGCCGTAGATCATATGTGTCGGCATCTCAACAAGCACATTCCCCCCGGAGCCCCCGTGCCTGACAACGACGACATCGACGAGCGGTTCAAGACGCTCACGGCTCAGATCAGCGTGCGGGAACGCAAGCGGATGACCAAGATCGCCGAACAGGAGTGGGCACGGCAGCCCCGCCTCAGGCGTCGCCGCAGGCGGCGGTGGGCCGCGGTCGCGGTGGCCGTCCTGGTGGCGGCGGCCGGGGGATTCGTCGTCTACCGGCCCGACGCCGTCGCGCGGATCCGCGCCTCGGTCTTCGCGGGGTTCGCGGGCTCCGACGCCGGGCCGCTCGCGGGCCCGACGACCGAGGCCACCGAGAAGGCGCCGGTGAAGCCGGTGAAGGTCTCCCCCTTCGACGGCTCACCCGCCCAGAAGTACGCCAACGGCGCCAAGGGACTGGTCATGCCGGAGCCTCGGGCGCTCGGCGGACTGAGCCGCAAGGAGGTGTCCGCGGCCCTGCGGCACACGAAAGAGCTCCTGGCGGCCTCACACCTGGACCGGAAGGTGCTGCTGGGCGGCAGGCCGAACAAGCTGATCCGGCTGCTGGACCCCGAGCAGCGCGAGCCGTTCGTCAACGGGCTCAAGCGCCCCGACGAAAAGCGCGGGTACTACAGCCGGAGGTGGGTGCTCAGCCTGGCCCCGAAGAGCGCCGAACTCGTCGGCGAGACCGTCAAGGTTCACGGCAAAGCCCGGCTGTCGACCTTCAGGGAGAACGGTCTCAGGGGTGTCCGGATCAAGGTCAACTACCTGTTCGTGTACGCGATCCAGCGGCCGGGCCGGCCGGACACCCTGACCAGGCTCGTCTCGCACAACATCGGCGCGCTGGACGCGTGGCGGGACGGCGGCCGGCTGCGCTTCTGGGTCAGCGGCTGGAACGGCGGGCGTGTCGCCCCGGCCCGATGCGACGTCGACGACGCCTTCGTACACCCGTTCTACCCGGACTCGCCCCCCGACGAAGTAAAACCCGACGGCCCGCCCGTGGACCCCTACTCGCTTGAGGAGGAGCCCTCGGAGGAGTGCAGGGTGCTGGAGTCGGACACGTGAAAATCCGGCAAAACCGGGCAAAGGAAGGCTCGGTATACCTGCCCAGGCGGGGTCCGAGAACTAGCGTGAAGGCGACTTTCGCTTAACACGAGTGAAACAAACGAGACACGGGGCGGTAACGGCGCAGGCATACTTTCGCTCTGATAGCCCGTGCCCCATGGGAGGTTCGCGTGTTCAACTCCGCCGACGACGTCCTGAAGTTCATCAAGGACGAAGGGGTGCAGTTCGTCGATGTCAGGTTCACCGACCTGCCGGGGACGACGCACCACTTCACGTTCCCTTCGGAGAACTTCGGAGCCGGCGTCTTCACCGACGGTCTCATGTTCGACGGCTCGTCGATCCGCGGTTTCCAGGCCATCCACGAGTCGGACATGCTGCTGCTGCCCGACCCGTCCACGGCCGTGCTCGACCCGTTCCGGCAGCACAAGACGCTCAACATCAACTTCTTCGTGCACGACCCGCTGACGGGCGAGGCCTACAGCCGCGATCCGCGCAACGTCGCCCGCAAGGCGGAGGAGTACCTGAAGGGCACCGGCATCGCCGACACGGTCTACTTCGGCCCCGAGGCCGAGTTCTACATCTTCGACGACGTGCGGTTCGAGACCAACGCGCACGCGAGTTACTACTACATCGACTCGATCGAGGGCGCCTGGAACAGCGGCAAGGCCCAGGACGGCGGCAACCTCGGTTACAAGCCGCGCTTCAAGGGCGGCTACTTCCCGGTCCCGCCGATGGACCACTTCACCGACCTGCGCTCGGAGATGGTGCGCCGCCTTATCGACGCGGGCATCGACGTCGAGATGCAGCACCACGAGGTGGGCACGGCCGGCCAGGCGGAGATCGACTTCCGGTTCAACACGCTGCTCAAGGCCGCCGACACCCTGATGCTGTACAAGTACATCGTCAAGAGCACGGCCCTGGAGCACGGCCACACGGTCACCTTCATGCCCAAGCCGATCTTCGGTGACAACGGCTCCGGCATGCACTGCCACCAGTCGCTCTGGAAGGACGGCGCGCCGCTCTTCTACGACGAGGTCGGCTACGCGGGCCTGTCCGACACCGCCCGCTACTACATCGGCGGCCTGCTCAAGCACGCCCCGTCGCTGCTGGCCTTCACCAACCCGACGGTGAACTCCTACCACCGCCTGGTGCCCGGCTACGAGGCCCCGGTCAACCTGGTCTACTCCCAGCGCAACCGCTCGGCGTGCATCCGCATCCCGATCACGGGTTCCAACCCGAAGGCCAAGCGCATCGAGTTCCGTGTCCCGGACCCGTCGTGCAACCCGTACTTCGCCTTCGCCGCCCAGCTCATGGCCGGCATCGACGGCATCCGCAACAAGATCGAGCCGGTCGAGCCGGTCGACAAGGACCTCTACGAGCTTCCCCCCGAGGAGGCCCGTAACATCCCGCAGGTCCCCGGCTCGCTGACGGACGTGCTCGCGGCCCTGGAGGCCGACCACGAGTACCTGCTTGAGGGCGGCGTGTTCACGCCGGACCTGATCGAGACCTGGATCTCCTACAAGCGGGAGAACGAGATCGACCCGATCCGCCTGCGCCCCCACCCGCACGAGTTCGAGCTCTACTACGACGTCTGATCGGTTAAGGCTGTGACCTGCGTAAACGCTGACGGTTGAACCGCCAGGGCACATACAGGGCACTCAGGTCTCTTGTGAAAGGCCGTTGACCGTCCCTCCGCCGAGGGCACGCTCGACGGCCTTTCGCATGCGCTACCTCCCCCGACGGCATGAAGTGCGTGTAGGTCCGCAGTGTGAACCCGGGGTCCTCGTGGCCGAGGAACTCGGCGAGGCTGCGGATATCGACGCCGTCCGCCAGGAGAACGCTCGCGAAATGGTGCCGCAGGGCGTGAAACCCCTCCTCCCTGCTCTCGGTCCATCGACGCGTGCCCGTCTCACAGACCGGGATGACTCCCGCGCCTTCGAGACTCTGTTGGCCGATTCGCATCAGGCGGCCAGGCCGAGATCGGTGGCGAGTCGGGTCAGGTGTGAGACGCGGGTGGTGCCGCGTGGGGGGCCGGTCTAGGGCCTGTACGGAGTTGAGATCAGAGGGATTCGCCTGCGCATGGCCCGCAATCCTGGTAGGCCATCGCCATGGCGCGTGGAGACCTCACCGACGAGGAATGGTCCTTGATCGAGCCTCACCTGGGTGAGCGAGGCCCGATCCCGGACCTGCGGCAGCGGTTCAACGCCGTGATGTGGCGGTTTCGCACCGGCAGCCCGTGGCGGGATCTGCCCGCCGAGTACGGGCCGTGGTCCACCGTCTACGACAGATTCCGCTCATGGGCCACGACGGGCGTCTTCGAGCATCTGATGCAGGCCGTGATCGCCGAGGCCGCGGCCCGCGGGCAGGCCGACCTCGACCTGGTCAGCGTGGACTCCACCACGGCCCGTGCCCACCACCACGCCGCCGGGATGGCCCTGGACGGCGAACTTGGTCACGGCGCTGGAAGAGGCCGCCGAACAGGAAAAGGGGCTGCGCCAAAGGGGCAAAACCCCCAAGACGGCAGCCCCGGCGAAGGTGGAGACGAAGACGGGGATCAGGGCGAACGCCGGCGGTTACGACTGCGGCGCCGGATTCGGCTGAAGGTGGCCAGGCTGGGCCGCTCGCGGGGCGGGCTGACCAGCAAGGTCCATCTGTCGGCCGACCGGCGATGCCGTCCGCTGTCCTACATCCTCACCCCAGGCCAAGCCGGCGACAGCCCGCAGTTCCGCGCCGTCCTGGCCCGTATCAAGATCCGCCTGCCCGTCGGACGCCCGCGCACCCGCCCGGGCGCGGTGGCCGCCGACAAGGCCTATTCCTCCTGCGGCAACCGCACCTATCTGCGCCGGCGCCGCATCAAGGCCGTCATCCCGGAGAAGACCGATCAGGCGGCCAACCGCAAGAAACGCGGCTCGCGCGGTGGCTGCCCGGTCAGCCATGATCCAGATCTCTACAAGCAGCGCAACACGGCCGAACGCTGCATCAACCGGATCAAAGAATGGCGCGGGCTGGCCTTCCGCTTTTGACAAGACCCCCCAGAGCTACCTCTCCGGCCTTCATCTACGCGGGGCCATCTTGTGGATCCGAAGCCTTCAACCCGTTTGAAGATCCGAAGTCCGTACAGGCCCTAGCCGCGTCGCAGGCGCAGACTTCGTCATCGACGGATGCCTGACCCCAGAACAGTGAGCTGGACCGCCCTATGTATCAGGGTGCGGGCCGAGCGAGCCGACGATGCGGAGTAGGTAGGAATGTGAGAAGGGCAATTCGTCGGCGAGCTGCTCGAATGCATGTGGGGCGCCGGGAACGACGTCAAGCTCGCAGGGCGCCCCGGCCGCGGAGCGTCTCAGCGTACGCGGCGTCCACTGTTGGAGTCAGCATGCTCAAGACGGCCTACCTCCTTTCGTCGGTATTCTCCCGGTTCTTTCGGCGCCAGACTCGGCCGCACAGGAGAACGCAAGTCTTCGACGAAGAGGAGAACATCATGACCGATCTCAACCCGAATGTTGACGTCGTCGGTCCCTCGGGTCGGCCTGCGCGCGTCGTTGAGGAGACGACGCAGGACGACGTCGTGAGGCAGTATCTGCGTGTGCCCATGCGGGACGGCGTCGAATTGGCCAGTCTGATCTTCTATCCCGCGGATGTCGAGCCTCGGCCTGCGCTCATCATGCGCACACCCTACGGCGCGCGCGGCGGCCTCACCCCCTTGGACGAGCTCGGCTTCACAACGGCGAAGGCCGGATACGCGATCCTTATACAGGACGTCCGTGGCTCTCACGACTCAGACGGCATCTTCGCCCTCGCGGAGAACGATCGTGCGGATGCGTGGGACACGATCGAATGGCTCATCGCGCAGCCCTGGTCGAACGGCGCCGTCGGATTGACCGGTACCTCCGCGCTGGGCATGACCACGTGGCTCGCGGCCGCGAACCACCACCCTGCGGTGAAGGCAATCTTCGCAGGGTCGACGGGGCGCGTATTCGACGGCTTCGGCTATTACGGGCGAGGGATCGTCCAGCCGGATGTCCTCTTGGGCTGGGCGGCCAACCAGATCCTTCCAGATCAGCTGAAGAGGACCGGCCGAGCAGTCAGCGATCCAGCCCTCCTCGAATTGACAAATCCAGGCTCCGCTGACCTCGTAGCCGAACTCATGAGCTTTTCAGACGGCGACGATGACCGGCGAATGGAGGTGTTCGTTGCGATGGCGAACGCCATGGCTGCGCAAGCAACTGCGTTCATCGACTTGGCCGGCCGCCCCGCTGAGACAGCGGCGCTGCTCGGGGAACACCTGCCATGGCTGACTCGATGGGCGGCCCACGATGACCCGTCGGACCCGTTCTGGACCCTGGTCGACTACGAGGACGCGACGAGGACGCTGGATGTGCCGGGTCTCCATACAATCGGCTGGCACGACTTGTTCATCCGGGGAGCGCTGCGGAACTTTGTGACCGCACGGAAGAACAGTTCTGCACCTCAGCGCATTGTGATCTCGCCGTTCACGCACATGGGGTCTGCTGCACCCGTCGGTGAGTGGGTGCCTCCTCTCGCGGGAGTGCACGACACGCTCGCCATCGGGGAGATGTCGTACTCGCCCGAGGTGGACCTGACGACGCGGTGGTTCGACCGCTATCTCAAGGGAGAGTCGAACGGCGTCGAATCCGAGGCGCCGATCAGTATCTACATTCAGCGCGCCAACATCTGGCGGGATGAGTGGGAGTGGCCCCTCGCGCGAACCAACTGGACCAATCTCTACCTGACATCCGAGGCCCCGGCGAACTCCGTGCGCGGGGGTGGGCGCCTCGTCGACAGCCCCTCGACGGATGTCGTCCCCGACACGTTCCAATATGACCCCGCAGATCCGGTCCCTTCCGCGGGCGGCACGTTTCTCGGCATCGTCTCAACCCCGGGCATCGTCGACCAGGCGGAGGTCGAGTCACGAGGGGATGTCCTGGTATTCACCAGCGCACCATTCGTTGATGGTGTCGAGGTGACAGGCCCGGTCGCGGTCGAATTGTTTGCCTCGACATCCGCGGTTGACACGGATTTCACGGCAAAGATGACCGACGTTAGCACCGATGGTTCGTCGACCAACGTCTGCGACGGAGTCACGCGGCTGAGATTTCGCGAGGATCAGCCAGGTCTGGTTGAACCGGGTTCTGTACAAAGATTGACCATCGAGCTGTCGCCGACCAGCTACTTCTTCCAGCCCGGCCATTCCATTCGTCTGCAGGTTTCGTCGAGCAACTTTCCGCTCTTCCTGCCCAACAACAATATGGGTGCGAATTCCTTCAACGATTCGACAATACCGGTGGTAGCGACGCAGCAAGTCTTCCACGACCTCGCTCATCCCTCGCGGCTGATCATTCCCGTCATCCCCCACAGTTGAGCCGGTCACAGGCAAGGGGCGACCAGGTGGTGAAATGCCGAGGATCCGGCAGCCGGCGACCACACGCCGCCTGTTGCTCGCAGCGCGAGTGCGCCCGCCGAATGGATGCGCGCTGACTCCCGCACTCAAGTGGACGCTTGCGGTCAAGTCGACCAGCGCACTCACGCCCTTCGCTTGCTGCCCTCGGCAAGCCAGCTAGGGAATGGCGTGTATGGAGCGAGCCTTCAAGACTGCGTCGAACCGGCTGCTCGCTCCCAGCTTTCGCATTGCCGATGCGAGATACGCCTTCACCGTGCTCTCCTCGAGGTCGAGGCGATGCGCCACCTGCGCATTACGTTGCCCGAGCGCCACAATCGCGAGCACGTCGACCTCTCGCGGCGTCAAGCGAGGCAAGGCCTCATCTCGCCTTTCAGGCCGGCCAATCAGTACAGCACCGACCTGCTCGATGCGCAGCCGGAGTTCGGCGTCATCGATCGATTGAGCGATCGCCCTCAGTTCCGCATACTGCTCGCGGATCTCACGTACTCGACTCGAGGTGTCCGCCGACGGCGCGATGCCGGTGACGCGCTCGCCTTGCGCGGCCTCAACACGTCGCTTCACCTCGTCGTGGACCGACATCTCCCAACTCAGATTCCGGGCAATCTTCATCGCGGAGCTCACGGTGTCATTCCCCAACTGGGTGGCGACCCGATGGCCACCATAGAGCACGGCGCGGACCTCGCCCTCAACAAGAACAGGAATCGCCATCAGCGTCACGATTCCCTCGGCGTTCACCTCTCGCTCGTACCGACGCGTGATCGATCTTGTTCGCTGGTAGTCGATTGCGGACACCGGCTTGCGAGTCTGGAGGGCTTGCCCGCCGAGACCCTCGCAGGGTTCGATCACAAGTCCGTGCACGCTGGTTCCAACAGTGCCAGCGTAGGAAGAAAGCGGCGCCCGCCCATCTGCAGTGATGCCACCAAAGGCCACGACAAATTGAGCTCTCGACTTCATCGCCGTGACGGCGCGCGCCAAAAGACGCATCTCGTAATCGATGTCCGCAGTCAAAGGCAACATTCGCCTACCTCCTTTGGATGGTGGCGGCAACCACTGCGTTCACCTAGCGTGGTTGATATCCCGCGAAGCTGGAAGAACGCAAGGAGACCACAATGACGTCGCCATCCGCACATCACGCGAACTACACACCACTCACGCCACTCGGCTTCCTCCGCCGTGCGGCCGAGGTGTATCCACAAAAGCATGCCATCATCTACGGACGGCGAATATATCGCTATTGCGATTTTCTCCGCGAGACCGAACGCTTGGCTCGTGCGATTCGCGCAGAGATACGCCCAGGCGACCGCGTCGCGTTCCTCGCCCCCAACATTCCAGAACTCCTCATTGCCCATTTCGCGGTGCCTCTGGCAGGAGGAGTTCTCGTTGCGATCAACTCGCGCCTGGCGGCGACCGAGGTGCAGGTGATCCTGAGCCACTCGGCGGCGGCCGTGCTCTTTGTCGATGCCCAGTTGGCCGGATCCGTCGCTGAGTACGCAGCCGAACTGCCATCGCTCACACAGATCGTTGAGATCCCGGATCCGGAGTTCGGCCTCGCCGAGAGTGGACTCCAATATGGGCAAGTTTCCTTCGACTCTTTCGTTGAACGGGGCGTGACCTCTCCGAATGCCGGTACCGATCTCCTGTGGGATGTCGATGATGAACAGTCGGTGATCTCGATCAACTACACGTCGGGCACGACCGGCGCTCCCAAGGGTGTGATGTATACCCACCGCGGCGCCTACCTGAATGCCCTGGGCGAGGCCCATCACACTGGCCTCACCTCGGCTTCGGTGTTCCTGTGGACACTGCCCCTGTTCCACTGCAACGGATGGTGCATGGCTTGGGCCGTGACCGCGGCAGCGGGAACACACGTATGCCTGCGCGCCGTGCAGTCTGGCCCGATCTGGCGGGCTATCGATGAACTGGGTGCAACGCACCTGTGTGGCTCGCCAACCGTCTGCAGCACCATCGCCGACGCACCGGAAGCCCACACGATCGAACGAGATCTCCGGCTCACCGTTGCCGGCGCCCCACCGACACCGACGCTGTTGGAGCAACTGGAGTCGCTGCGAATCCAGGTGGTGCACGTTTACGGTCTGACTGAGGTGTACGGGCCGTACACGGTTTGCGAGTATCAAGAAGAGTGGGATCTGCTGACCCCGCAACTCAGGGCGAAGAAGGTCGCGCGGCAGGGTGTGGCGATGGTTCAGGCAGATCTGGCGCGAGTGGTGGATGAGAACTTGGTCGATACTCCGCGAGACGGCGTCACCATCGGCGAAGTCGTCCTTCGGGGGAACAATGTCATGCTTGGCTACTTCAATGACCCTGAGGCGACGGAGGCCGCATTCGCTGGGGGCTGGTTCCACACCGGTGACCTTGGTGTGATGCACGCCGACGGCTACCTGGAGATCAAGGATCGCGCCAAGGACATCATCATCTCGGGTGGGGAGAACATCTCGACGGTCGAGGTCGAGAACGCCATCAGCTCGCATCCTGCTGTCCTGGATGTGGCGGTTGTGGGGTATTCCAGCGAGAAATGGGGCGAGCGGCCCAAGGCATATGTCCTTCTTCGGCCAGGGCACGATGCCGACGAGGAGGCCATACGAAATCACGCGCGTGCCAGTATCGCCGGGTTCAAGGTTCCCGACCATGTGGTCTTTCTCGACCAACTGCCGCGGACCGCGACAGGGAAGGTCACCAAGGCAAGCCTGCGTGCGCGGTCCGACGTGCCCTCGCGCTGACTCATCACCCGACCTGGAAATGGAAGTCGTAGAGGGCCAGGTATCCGGCGGGTTCGCGGTCAGGATCAACGCGGACACCTGGACGTAGACACTTGCGCGTTTCATCGGGTGCGGACTAGAAGCTCGAAAGCACGCGGATGCGGTCCGCACGGGACCGCTGCACGACGGCGACGTCGGGTGCGATCGTGTCGAAGCCGTGCGGGCATCCTGGGTGGACGTGCAGCTCGACCGACGTGCCTGCGTTGGCGAGACGCCGAGCGTACTCGATGGTTTCGTCGCGGAAGATGTCGAGCTCGCCGACCTCGAGATAGGAGGCAGGCAGTCCCGCCAGGTCGTGTGCTCGCGCTGCGGCGGCCGTGGCGGGAGTGTCGGGACCCCCGACCGCGTCGCCGAGGAGTGCGTGCCATCCCGTGTAGTTGTCGTCGTAGCTCCACCCCGCGAACGGGACCAGGTGCGGATCCGGAACTGTGTTGCGATCGTCGATCATCGGGTAGATGAGGATTTGCCGTGCGACCGCCACGCCGCGATCCCTGGCCAGGAGAACGAGACCGGCACCGACGCCCCCGCCCCCGCTGTCGCCCATCACCGCGATGCGGTCGGCATCGATACCGAGCTCCCCGGCGTGGTCGCGCAGCCAGACCAGTCCGGCGAATGCGTCTTCGACCGGTGCGGGATGGGGGTGTTCCGGAGCGACCCGGTAGCCGATCGCGAGCATGGGCACGCCGCTGTCAGCAACGTAGGCGGCGACGGTGCCGTCATACAACTCGACCGAGCCAATGATCATGCCGCCGCCGTGCAGGTAGACGACGCTGCCTCCCGGGTTGGCGCTCGGAGTCGCGGGCGTGTACCAGCGGGCCCCGATCAGCTCGCCGTCGAACGTGCGCAGGGAGATGTCGGTGCGCGCGACCTCCGCGTGCGGATCCTGCGTGCTGCGGATCATGGTGAGGCCGGCTTCCCCGATCGCGCGAAGGGCAGCGACGTCGTCGCGTGCGGCGTGGACTGGTTCTGCCCCGGTCGCGGCCGATGCGGCGAACACCGGCATGAGGTCCGGGTTGAAAGAGAAAGGCATCGTTGACTCCTCGGGATCGATGCGCGGTGCAAATTTCAGGCGGTCGGGAGTGCGATGGCGCCGGAGCGGACTGCGGCGACCACGCCACCGTCCACCAGAAGGTCGGTACCCGTGATGAATGACGAACTGGACCCGAGAAGGAATGACGCGGCCTCCGCGATGTCACTCGGGGTCCCGAGGCGCTTGGTTCCGGAGCCGTCGACCATTGCCCGCATCGCTGCGCCGGATGTGCCGTCGAGTTCGGCCTGGCCCATCGGTGTCGAGATGACACCCGGGCTGATGCTGTTCACCCGCGCGCCACGCGTACCCCAGGCGAGACTCGCCGCCTGGACGCGCAACTGGTTGGCGCGTTTCGCGATCCCGTACGCAGCGCCGGCATCCGGCACGGCTCCGGCCTGTAGGAAGGGCAGAGCGAGAAGGTCATCGGACGGTGTGTGCGCCAGCGCAGCCTCCATCTCCGTCGGCAGATGGCCTGCCGCCATCGTGCCTGCCATACTCGCGATCACCACACCTGCGCCACCATCGGCGACGACATCGCCGAACGCGTCGAGGCTGAAGGCGACGCCGGCCAGGTCGACGTGCAAGATCGCATCGGCCGGGGCTTGCACGGGGGACAGGCCCGCCGTGTGAGCCACTTGCCGGACATCGCCCAGTGCCGCTGCGGCCTCGGCGAGCGCGCGGACGGACGGCTTCGATGAGACATCCACCTGTAGGGCGTCGACGGCGAAGCCGTCCGCTCGAAGGGTTGCGGCAACCCGGTCCAACGTCTCCTCGTTGAAGTCCGCGAGCACGACCTGCTTACCCGATCCGAGTCGGCGGGCAATCGCTTCACTCATCCCGCCGATACCGATCACCACGAGAACATCGGGCATGTTCCTCCTCCTTCGCATCTAACGAGACGTGCGTCTCGAAATTGAGGATAGCGCCAATCGATACGATCGTGTAATGACCAACGCGCGTCCCGGACGCCCACGGAGCGAGCAAGCACGCCGCGCCGTGCTCGAAGCGGCTGGGGATCTCATGTCGATCGGGGGCTACGAGGCGCTCTCGATGGAAGGGATCGCGGCCCGAGCCGGCGTGGGAAAGCAGACCCTCTACCGATGGTGGCCGTCGAAAGCGGCCATCGTCGCCGAGGCGGCGCTCGACGGCACGATGCCTCTGCCCCAGGTATTGCTGCTCAACACGGGCGACCTTCGCGCCGACCTGACCGAGTGGCTCCGACAGTTCATCGAAGCGATGCAGGCGACCGAATCGGTCGCCCTCGTCCGCGCTCTCGCTGCTGCAGTCTCAGCGGACGATGAAGCCTCTCACCGGTTGTACAACCAGTTCACGAGCATCAGTCGTCACGCGCTGATCGAGCGACTGCTGTCCGCCGCGGATGACGGCCAAGTGCGTCGCGACGCCGACATCGCCGCGGCCGCCGACGTTCTTCTGAGCGTCAACCTCTTCATCGTCCTCGCCCGCGATCCCAATACCGCGGCGCGCGCCACTGGCCTGCTGGACGTCGTACTGAACGGCGTGGCGTCACCGTGAGTAGTGGCCATACAAGCGTTCGACGTCGCCACCATCGTCTAGCTTGAGTTTTAAGTGCGCCACGAGCACAGAAGGTGAGGTCGCGGTGTAGGAGACCTCGCTGGATGCGGTGCTGTGCAGGAGCTGAAGGTCTGGCCCTTCGTCGTCGCCCTGCGGGGGGGAGGCGACAGCTCCCGGTGATTTGCTCGATCTACAAGACGTCGCCCCGCCAGGGGTTTCGTCAGATGAAGCTGAACGTTCAGCGGGTATCCCATGCCCTTCTGCATCGGCGCCTTCTCCCACGGGAAGATGGGTTCGCAGTTGTTACGAACCTCGATGCCGATCACCACCTCGTCAGCTGACTCCGCCACATCGGTGTCGGTGACCTCCCGGCACGACTTCCCGTCAGAGCCAGGCGCGCCGACGACGATCGTGGCGGTGATGGTGCGCCCGTCAGGCGCGACGGCAGCGGACTCGATGCCGTACCAGTGCGCCTGCCGAGCACACCCGGCCACGCAGAGAATGCTTGCCACGAAGAGTGAAACATTCCCTCGAATACTCATGGTCAGCCGATCTTGCGTTCGCAGGTCAGAGTGGATAGCCAATCAGATCTACGACGTCTGAGCTACTGAGCTTCTGACCTGGGTAAACACCGGTCAGGACACTCAGTCGTCTCGCGAAAGGCCGTCGACCGTCCCTCCCGGGAGGGCACGCTCGACGGCCTTTCGCATGTGCTCCTCCCCCGATGGCACGAAGTGCGCGCAGATGCGTGACCCCGGCCGCCCGTGGCCGGGGAAGGCCCTCCGCTACCGCGCGCTCCCCGGCAAGGGCGTCATCATGTGGGGTCCGGGTTGATGAAGCAGACGACAAGGACGTCCATGCCCTCCACCGCGTAGTCCGACCAGTCCGCGCCGCCCGTGTAGCGGGCCCAGTCCGCCTTGCTGAGCGCCGCGCTGCTGTAACCGTGGCAAGCCGCCTCCTCCGGGTCGGCGACGACTTCGGCCAGGTCGCTGAGATCCCACAGGGAGACCCCGCCGGGACCGGCCGCCAGGGCCACGCCGCCATCGGCGCCGAGAGCCACGGAGTAGATCTCCCGCGCGTATCCCTTCAACGCGGCCGACCGGGTCGGCCCGGACGGGTTGGAGAGGTCCCAGAGCATCGCGGAATCGCTCGGTCCGGCGAGCAGGGCGGTCTTCCTGTCAGGGGTCAAGGCCATGTCATACATGTAACCGAGAGGCACCTCGAACATCGCCGTGCGAGCCGGACGCGACCGGTCGTCGAGGTTCCAGACCTCGACCTGATGCCCGGGCCCGGCCTCGGCCCGATGACTGTTCCCGACGAGGACGACGCGCCCGTCCGTGCTCATCACCGCCGCGGACTTCGCGGAAGGGGTCAGGTCGGCCGACTTGACCGGACGCGAGGGGTCGGCGAGGTCCCAGACCGTAGCCGCCCCATCGTTGTCCACGGTGACGGCGATCCCGCCGTCCGCGCTGAGTCCGAGGTCGCGAACGGAGGAGTTGTGCGCTCTCGTCACCGACAGGCGCGCTGAACGAGACCTGTCGGTCAGATTCCACACGATCACGTTGCCGGCGTCGTCGCCGATCACCGCCGTACGGCCGTCGCGCGACAACGCCAGCGCTCGCACGCTGTCGGCCTTCCTCTCGCCCGCCAACGTGGCCACCCGGATCGGCTTGGCCGGATCGGTGAGATCCCACACGATCGTGGCGCCGTCGTCGCCGGTCAGCGCGGTCCGTCCGTCGAAGGACAGCGCCACCGCATCCACGCCCTCCTTGTGGACTTTCAACGCGGCGACCCGATCGGATTTCTCGACGATCTTGGGATCGAGCCAGGTCGTGAGATCCCACACGCTCACCTCGTCGCTGCCGATGTCACCGGTCAGGGCGACCCGCCCGTCGCCGCTCAGCACCACCTCGCTGGAGGCGTCCGGAGTGAGCTCCCTGCCGCGCCACCAGACCAGCGTGTCGATCAGCCCCGCCCGGGTCTGCCCATCAGAGTGGATCTTGACTGCGGCCACGCCGAGTTTCCGGGCCGTGACGGGGTCGGTGTCGCGCAGGTCCGAGGCGTGCAGCGCGAGCCCATGAGCCAGCGCGACGCGCTCCTGAGCCAAGGCCCTGTCGTGCTCACGCTTCCACGCGAGTCCCGCGACGACCAGGCAGACGGCCAGGAGCACGGCAAGCACGATCGCGGACATTCTCCAGCGGGCGCCGCCGCGCGGATCCACTTGGCGGGCTTCTGGCAGGTCATTCACTTCGGCCTCCAAACCATCCGGCTCACAGCGGTGCGTACTCTTTCCGGATGACGCGCTCGTAATGCGGGCTGCAGTCCCCGAGGCCGTACTGGCGGGTCAAGGCGCTGATCGCGCAGTCATACTGAGCCGATCATAAGTTTTGGGACTATTGGCATTATTGGCCGATGTAGGCCAGGTGCGGGTCGACGAAGAAGGCCCGGACGATATCGGGGCGCTTTGCGGCCGGATCAGCTCAGTACTGGTCCGACTCCGTTGCTGCCCTAATCGCGCCACCATGATCCTGCAAGCGATCCTTGTTCTGCAGGCCGTCGAAGACGACCGCTACCCGGGATGAAAAGGGCTCATTCATCTATCTTCGGCCTTACCGCCGTCCCGGTTATTGAGGTGTGTCATCCCCTCACGCTGGCAGCGGTCCAGGACTTCGTGCAGGTCCAGAGCCTGGTCGGCGAGCACATCGATGCCTTCGTGGAGATAGCGGTAGCCGGTGGCCTGGAAGATGCCCGCGTCGCGGGCAAGGCAGTGGACACAGCCGGCGTTCGTGAAACCAGCGCAGCACCGGTACTGCCGGCTGGAACGGCCCCAGGACCCAGGAACCCTTGGGCGTTCCGAGCCGCCGGCGGTGGGCCGCGAGCAGACGGGCGAGGTACGTCACCACGTGGCGTGGCACGTCGAGCGCAGCAGCGTGTCAGGGGCAAGGGGAAGTGGGCGTCCTCGGCGGCACCGATGATGCATATCACCGGGGGCCGCGGCCGGTCTGTTCAGTCGGCAGCGGCCGAGGTCGGGGTACAGGGTCGGGTGCCCGCCCATAGCAGGAGCGCGAGGCAGCTGATCGCGGCCCCCAGTGCGCACACGGCACCCCAGTCGGCCGCCGCATAGAGAGCGGTCGAGGCGATGGCTCCGAAGGCGCTGCCGAGCGAGTAGAAGACCATGTAGCCGCCGATCAGTCGGCTGCCCGCGTCCGGGCGAAGTGTGTAGATCAGGCTCTGGTTGGTGACGTGGACCGCCTGCACGGCGAGGTCGAGGACGATCACGCCGACCACCAGTGCCCATAGTGACTGTCGGGCGAAGGTCAGAGGTAGCCACGAGGCGACGAGCAGGGCCAGGCCGATACCGGTGGTCCGCTGGGAGAGCCCACGATCGTTTAGGCGGCCGGCTGCGGTCGCAGCCAGGGCGCCTGCGGCTCCCACCAGTCCGAACGCGCCGATCACCGTGTGGGACAGGGACAGCGGAGGCGCGCTCAGCGGCAGCGCGATGCAGCTCCACAGGGTGCTGAAGGCGGCGAAGATGAGCAGGGCGAGCAGGGCACGGAGCCGAAGGAGGCGCTCCTGTGCGAACAGGGAGAGCGTGGAGCGCAAGAGCTGTCCGTAGTGCATGGACGGTGCAGCGGTGTCACGGGACGGCAGAGCATGGTGCAGTGCCAGGGCGAGCACGCAGGTGAGGGCCGCCGAGGTGAGGTAGACGGAGCGCCAGCCGGCGAGGTCGGCCAGGAGGCCGGATACGGTGCGGGCAAGCAGGATGCCGGTGACCACACCGCTGGTCACGAGGCCGACGACGCGTCCGCGTTGCGCCGGTGGGGCGAGCGAAGCAGCGAAGGCCACCAACGTCTGGGCCACCACCGCGAGGAGTCCCACAGCGGCCATACCCGCAAGCAGGAGCGCCGCGATGGCGGCGGTGCCGACCACCATCAGCGCCGCCGCCAGTAGGAGCAGCTGCATCACGATGAGGCGCCTGCGGTCGACCAGGTCGCCCAGCGGCACGATGAAGAACAGTCCCAGCCCGTAACCAAGTTGTGTGAGGGTGACGACGGCGCCGAGTGTCGCCGGGCTGATCGCGAAGTCACGGCCCAGTGTCACCAGGAGGGGCTGCGCGAAGTAGACGTTGGCCACCGCGGTCCCACAGGCGATGGCGAAGAGCAGGGTGACGCCTCGGGGCAGCGCGAAGCCGGGAGTCCCCTCGTTCGTGCCCGCAGTCCTCGGTGTCGTGATCTCGTCGTTACCGGCCACTCGGCGCCCTTCGGAAATTGGTTTCATCTTGCTACCAGGTGGACGATAGTCGTTCTGGTAGCATGTTGCAACCGATGTAAATGTGGAGGGTGTCATGGTCAGGCGGACGCGTTTCAATGACAGCGACTGTCCCGTCGCTCGATCAGTCGACGCGATCGGCGACTGGTGGTCCTTGTTGATCGTGCGGGACGCGTTTGACGGCAGCCGCCGCTTCGGAGAGTTCCAACGCAGCCTCGGCGTCGCCAAGAACATCCTCACCACGCGTCTGCGCGTCTTGGTCGCCGGCGGCATCCTGGACGTCGTCCCGGCCTCCGACGGCAGTTCCTACCACGAGTACGTTCTGACGCCGAAGGGCAAAGACCTCTTCCCCGTCATCGTGGCGCTGCGGCAGTGGGGCGAAGGACACTTCTTCGAGCCCGATGAACCGCATTCGGAGATGATCGACCGCCGGCGCGGGCTGCCCCTGCGCGCACTAGAGGTCCGCTCCGCAGATGGGCGACGACTCGACCCCGAGGACACCACCGTCAACAAAGTCAATCAGCCCAGAACGCCGACCGGGACAAGGTCCGAGTAGCCTTCTGCCGCAATCGTGGCACGACGGCCCCGACCATCTGGCCCCACTTCTTACCGCCATAACGCCGACCAGGCGGCGACTGGAACGGCCACCCCAGCCGCTCCATCGGGTAGCCCACCCCACGCGGCGTGTAGCGGATGTGGAACCTCTCGGCGATCAGGGCGGCGACGCGCGCTCGTCCAGCGCTGATCGTCCCATCCATGCATGATCGCGCCCTCGTCCAAGAACACCTCCAGCCGCATCGGTTGCGCCTCGGTGAGCTTGCAGCCGATCCCGGCGGCACCCTTGGAGACCGGCGCGGCCTTGTCGCCCTTCAGCCAGGCCCGGTGCCACTCACAGGCGGACTTACGCGTCACGCCCAGCAGCTGGGCCACCCGTGGCTGTTTGATTCCTCCGGAGAACATGTCCGCCGCCCGAAGCCGCAGTGCTTCACGACGCTCCCGCGC
>NZ_JBEOZN010000021.1:48471-96393 GCF_040298085.1 Streptosporangium sp. NPDC001681
CGCCCGAAGCCGCAGTGCTTCACGACGCTCCCGCGCCGTGCCGGACAATCCCCCGCTGCTGTCCGAGTACCTCATACCTCCAGGCTGTCACCTGGTCAAACAGTGCAGACAAGCCCCCCGAGCAACCCGTGACGCCCAACTTTCTTCATCAGTAAGCGCACAACGGCACATCGCAGGACCCCGCACCCGTTGCCGCACCCCGCCCCCTTCTCCCGTTCGTCGGGAAGCGTAGCCACCCGCCTACGGCCGAGGCATTCCTATTCACGGAGGATTTCGTAGGCAGTGATAGCTGTGGCCCGCTTTGCGGCGGAAAAGCTGTTTGGCATATTCGCCTGCCGGGCTACGCTGCTGACCAGGCTCTCGTTGATCTTCCTGGAAGAGGTGCTTTTGGCAGGCCAGATGTCGCACCCCGGACGGCACGGCTCATGACCCTTTTCGTACATCTCACCGCGGCCAAGAAGGTCCGTTCGGTGCGGCGGGCCGGTATCCGCGCGCAGAGCAGAAACCATGACGGCCTGCCGGGAGTGTTCTGCCTGCCGATCCTCCCCTCCTACCAGCTCACTCACCAGTGGGTTCGCGAGCTGAAACGCGGTGGCCGACGCACCATGATGGTGGCCGTCGACTTTCGGGTGCCCGATGACGAGCCGGTGTTCGTGGGTTACTTCTCAGGGGGACACGAGGAGCTTCCCAGTGCCGAGGCCGCGGCCCTGATCGCCGGATGCGAGGACGCCCGAGGCTACGAGGTCTTCATCCCGCGGGCGATCACCGCCAAGGAGGTCCACCGCGTTCGCGGCGTGAACCAGGTGACCGGCTGGAGATACATGCCCAACGCCCACGGCAGGTTCCCCTGCCCGTGTCCCGGATGCATCCCGCGCGGTCAGTACGGTGGAGCGAAGATCCGCCAAGCGGCCTCGAGCCGCGGTTACTGAACGACCGTCCCGTCCACGCGCTCGGCAGGGACGGCGTCGCCGCTGACGACCAGGACGACCGGCGCACGGTCGTGAACGCCCGCCGGAGGCCGTTCCCTTTCACCTGGGGGAGAAGTCGAATTCGCCGTTCTTGACGCCGTCGACGAATGCCTGCCACTCGGCGCGGGTGTAGACGATCACCTCGGCGCCGGGGCGACGACTGTGCCGTACCGCGACGCGCCCGCTGCCATCGGCCAGCGGCCCGGCCTCGACACACTGCCCGTTACTGTTGGCGCTCCTGGTGCTGATGTGCCAGGCCACACCCGCCAACTCCTCAGGGGTGATCATCCTGTGCTCCCTCTCGCGCGTTTGGCACGACCGATTGCGGTCCGGATGACGGTCATAGACTCATCCGGGGTGAGCGCGGCGCTACGTAGGGAATCGTACGCTCGTGCGAAGATCTCGGCACCTTCCGCTTCGGTGTAGACGGCACCCCCTCTGGTCTCCACATAGGTCGCGTCGGAGTAAGGCTCCGGCATGGCAAAGATCGTGAAAGAACCCTCCAGGCAGGCGTGCTCCCCTGCGGCGAACGGCAGGACCCGGACGGTCACGTTCGGCCTCGACATGGACTTGGCCAAGTGCTCCAACTGGGCGCGCATCACCTTCGGGCCGCCGATCATGCGGTACAGCACGGCCTCGTCGAGAACGATCTCTATGCTCGGAGCCGACTCGGCGTCGAGCACGCGCTGCCGGTCCATCCGGAACTCCACCCAGCGCTCGATCTGCTCCCCGGGGAGATCCGCGTCGCCCGCCGCGATGACCGCCAAGGCGTAGTCCCGGGTCTGGAGAAGACCAGGGACAACCATCACCTCGTAGGAGCGGATCCCCTCCGCGCGGGTTTCGAGCCAGACGTGATCGAACATCCCGCCGAGGGAGTCGGTGGCGTAGCCATCCCACCAGCCCTTTCGCCAGATGTCGCGGCTGAGCCGCTCCAGCCCGTCGCGGATCTTCTGATCACCGACGTCATACAGGTTGAGGAGAGCCAGCACGTCGGACACCCTCGCCGGAATGATGCCGGACTCCAGTCGGCTGATGGTGGCCGCGTCGCGCTGCAGGTAGTCACCCGCTTGCCTGAGCGTCAGCTTGGCCGACTCCCGGGACTCCTTGAGGCGTTTGCCGAGCCACTGCGCCCGCAGTGTCGGTCCTCGTTTCGCGCCCATTGTCGTCTCCTTCGAGCTCGCGACGCCTGTATCGCTGATTCGATAAGGGGTGAATCGGGACAAGTCCAACAAGCTCTTCAGGCAAGCTTGCGCACTCGTAAATTCGATGTCACGCTACCGAGGCATCGACGGTCACGCTATGCGTTTGCTTGAAGACGCAGAGAAATCGAAGCGGGGCCGTCCAGCAGATCTCCACTCAGGTTCAGCACCGGAAGGGAGTACCAACATGGAGCAGCACGCTGGTTCCGACCAGCCATCCGTCTGCCATGACCCGGACTTCGACGAGCGTTGCCCGCAGACCACGGGCCCGGAGAGTGCGTACGCGAGTGCGCGCGTGCCGCCCGATGATCTCCCGCGCATGTTCGCCCTGGTCCAGGAGTTCGACGAGGACGACGAGAGGGACGGGCCGAGGTCGCCGGAAGTGGTGGCGTACGGGCTGGCGCTGCCGGATGGGACGGCGGCGACCGTCACCAGGAGCGGGTACGGGTTCGGCCGCTGGACGAACGCCCACCGGGCCGCGCATCGGCTGGGCTCCGACCTGGTCTGGCTCGGCGAGAGCGCCGTCTGACCGGTCGGGGAAAGGTGCCCCGGACCACGCCTCCGGGGCATCGCGGTCGCGTGCACGAAGGTGACACGCAACGACTGCGTGCGGCAGGCGGCGCGGGCGGCCAATCGGAAGATCGGCAAGGTTCGGGCAGGGGCGTGACTCACGATCAGATGACGCGACTACAGGTCCGTGTAAAGCCGCAGGTCGGCGCGGTAGGGCGAGTGGGACTCGAATCCACGACCCACGGATCACGGGCACGCGCCCCCGGTTCGACCTCTCAGAGCCGGGGGTGCGTGCGTTTCACCGGGTCACGCGTAGAGGAAGTAATAGCGGTACCGGCCCTCCCACTCGCATGAATAGCCGTCCCACCAGCCCTGGGTGATGCCCTGGGTTCCGATCCGCTCGCACTCCGAGTAGTCCTTGAAGACGCCGGCCAGCCTCTCGGCGTGCGCCGGGGCGGCACCGATCGTCAGCGACACTCCGAAGACCATGACGGCCGAGACGAGAACAGCGCGTACCTTTCGCATTCGTCCTCCTGTGACTGGGGAGATCATGACGGTGGACATTATCACTAACCACGCGTCAGGAAGATCGTCACGTCCGAATCAGTCGCGGGAGGAGATGAAACTTTCATCGGCGTCGTCGTGGAGCGGTGCATGTTTCACGGGTGTGTACCGCCGGTAAAGCCGGTATCGCTTTCCGAGCCGCCTGTTCTCGGGGGTTCCAGCCGCTGTCCAATTCCAGACGTGGCGCCCTCGAAAGACCTCGTGGGTGCGTATCCGACCGCCTGTGCATGCCATGGATGATCTGGACTGTCTTCGCACTATGTGATCTATAAAGTACGATTTATGCCGCTCTTCCTGTTCGATTGGAACGATGTACAGAAAACTTTGACCATCGACACTTACGTGGCATATCGTCTCCCCGCCCATATCGATGTAAGCCGCGACACTCGAGCAGGACGTTGTTCTCGCAGGCGCCACGGTCGGCGTGCTGATCGCGGCCGCCCCGGCACAGGAGAAGACACGGACGGTCACCGGGGAAGCGGCGATCATCCGACCAACCGGAGCCGCACCATGCAAGCTCGAATCCGCACGGCCATGATCGTCGGCATGGCGATGACCGTGCTGGCCGCCGTCGGTGTGTCAGCGGCCTTCGCGCCGCCGGCTCACGCCACGCAGGTGATCACTGACGTCGCTTACGCGCCCGCACAACCGGCCGGGAGCAGGGGGCATCTGCTGGACCTCTACCTGCCGTCCACCGGCATCACGCCCCGGCCGCTGCTGATCTGGCACACCGGCTCAGCCTGGACGAGCGACGACGGCAAGGCCGGCGCGGACGCGATCGCGAACATCTTCAACCCGCTGGGCTTCGCTGTGGCCGGCGTCAGCGTCCGGTCCAGCGCTCAGGCGATTTTCCCGGCCCAGGTGCACGACATCAAGGCGGCCATCCGCTGGCTGCGTGCGAACGCCGCCACGTACCAGCTCGACCCCAATCGCTTCGCGATCATGGGCGACTCCTCGGGCGGCTGGCTGACGGAGATGGCCACCCTGTCCGGCGGCGTGACGGCGCTGGAGGGCACCGTCGGCACGACCGGCGTCTCCAGCGCCGTGCAGACAGGACTCGCCTTCTACAGCCCGACCGACTTCCTGCAGATGAACGCGCAGAACCTGCCGACCGGCGGGCTTGACCACAACTCTCCCGCCTCCCCGGAATCCCTCCTGGTCGGCTGCCCGATCCAGACCTGCCCGGCCCAGGTGGCCCAGGCCAATCCGATGACCTACGTCGACGGCAACGACCCGCCGCTGATGTTCCTGCACGGCCAGGCCGACTTCCTGGTGCCACACGGGCAGAGCGTCCTGCTCTACAACAGGATCAAGGCTCAGTGCGGCAACGCCACGTTCGTCTCGGTACCCGGAGCGGATCACATGATGCCCCAGATCATGGACCCCGCCCAGTACGGCATGCAGACCGTCCGCACCACCACCAACTGCGCCGAGACCGTCGGGACCGGCACGTTGAACCCCACCTGGGCCAACTTCGCGACCTTCCTGCGCGGCGGGCTCAAGATGGGCACCTCCTGCGAGGTCGTCTACACCACCGGCGTCTGGAACGGCGCTTTCAACGGCAGCGTGACCGTCAGGAACACCGGCACGACCCCCATCAACGGCTGGACCGTGACGTGGACCTGGCCGGGCAACCAGCAGATCACGACCGCCTGGAACGCCACGGTGACCCAGGCCGGCGCCCAGGTGACCGCCCGCGACGCCGGCCACAACTCCTACATCGGCCCCGGCTCCAGTCAGAGCCTCGGCTTCTCGGCGACCGCCACCGGGACGAACGATATTCCAGCCCAGTTCAAACTCAACAACATCGCCTGCACGAGAGTGCCCGCCTGACACGACGCGCCGGGCCTGAGCCGAATGGCGACGGCCCGGCACCGTTCTCTCGTCGTCCGGATTCCAAACCATTACATTCGGAGAAACCGCGGCCTGGAGCGGAAAGGCGTATTTCCAAAATTCAACACGTTCCGTCGAATCTTGATCACGGAATGTCGCGGACCTGGTCGCTTACGTTCATATTGCTTTATCCGACGGCCCGCCCCTATTCTTGCCCCGGACGGCTCACCGGCCTATTTCCCGTTGTTTTCATTGACGGCCGGGGGTCGCTTGATATCCCGAGACCCGAAATAAGTCGGATAAACCGCCTTCCGATGCCTGAAATCCGTTGTCCGGGATCACCGATGAGTTAGGGGACGTGTGCGTACATCCAACATGTTTGTCAGGAGTCTCGGTGTCTATGTGCCTGACAGTGTGAGCGTCGAGCAGGCGGTTCGTGAGGGCTGGTACCCGGACGAGGAGGTCGAGAGGTTCCAGCAGATCGGCGCGGCGGTGGCCGGCGACATGCCCGCACCCGAGATGGCGCGACTCGCGGTCCTGGACGCGTACGACCGCTGGGGTGAGTCCTCCCCGCGCGATCTCGACCTTCTGCTCTACCCGTCGGTCTGGCACCAGGGCCCGAACGGCTGGCAGCCCCAGCACTACCTGCAGACGCACCTCCTCGGCGGGAACGTGCCGGCGTTCGAGATCCGGAGCGGCTGCGTGGGGATGATCAGCTCGCTCGAGCTGGCGGCGAGCTATCTGCAGGCCGACGCGGACCGGGAGACGGCCATGGTCGTCTCCTCGGACAACCACGGCACCCCGCTGGTGGACCGCTGGCGGATGACCCCCGGGGCACTGATCGGCGACGCCGCGGCCGCGCTCATCCTCGGCAAGGGGTACGGCATGGCCGAGCTCCTGTCGGTGAACGTGACGGTGATCCCGGAGGCCGACGCGGTCAACGACGGCGCCTACCCCCTGTTCCCCCCGGACGCCACCATCGGCAGAGGGCTGAGCTTCGGAGACCGGCACGAGGAATTCCGCCAGCGGCTGCTCAAAGCACAGGGAACCGGGATCCACCTGACGATCCAAAAAACGATGATGCAGCAGGTCGAGCAGACCCTGGATGAGGCCGGGATCGGACTTGCCGACATCACGCGGGTGGCGTTGCCGCACGGCCGCCGCGAGGACCTGGACGGGCAGATGTCCTGGCTGGGCATCGACGAGGATCAGACGACCTGGGACTACGGGAGGCGCGTGGGCCACTGCGGCGCGGTGGACCAGTTCATCGCCTTCGAGCATCTGATCGCGACCGGCGGGCTGGTGGCCGGCGATCACCTGCTCATGGTCGGGTTCGGCTCCGGAACGTCCGTCGCCGCGGCGGCGTTCAGGGTCCTGGCCACCTCTCCCGTCACGAGAGAGGCACGCGCATGACCGAGCTCACGCGAAGGCTGGTCGACTTCATCCAGGAGAACCTCGTCCTGGACGGCGACGACATCAAGGTCGACGAGACGACCCCGCTCCTCGTGTCGGGTCTCCTGGACTCCCTGCGGACGGCGCGGTTGCTGAACTTCCTCCGGAGGGACATCGGCGTCCCGATCCCCGCCGCGAAGCTCGACCCCGAGAACTTCCGGGACGTCGTGACCATCGTGGCGATGGTCAGAGAACTCGAATCCGTTTAGCCGGGGCAAGGGCAGAGTCATGCAGTGGGCGGACACGTACATCAGCGGAGTGGGAGCCTTCCTCCCCCGGACCGTCGTCAGCGTCGAGAAAGCCGTCGCCAAAGGCTGGTACCCGGCCGAAGAGGCCGAGTTGCACAACCTGGCCGGGGCGGCGGTGGCCGGTGACGTACCGGCTCCGGAGATGGCCCTGCACGCGGCGCGGAGCGCGCTCAGGCGCAGCGGGCGGGCGCCGGCCGACCTGGATCTCCTCCTGTACGCCTCGACGTGGCACCAGGGACCGGACGGCTGGCCCCCGCACTCCTACCTGCAGCGTCATCTCGTCGGCGGGGACGCCCTGGCCACCGAGATCCGGCAGGGCTGCAACGGGATGTTCATCGCCCTGGAACTCGCGGCCGGCTACCTGGACGCCGCTCCCGGCCGGCAGGCCGCCTTGCTGGTCGCCGCCGACAACTACGGCACCCCGCTGATGGACCGGTGGCGGATGGGCCCCGGCTACATCGGCGGGGACGCCGCCGGCGCGCTCGTGCTCACCAAGGAGACAGGTTTCGCGCGCCTGATGTCGGTCTGCACGACGACGGTGACCGAGGCCGAGGAACTGCACCGGGGCAGCGAACCCCTGTTCCCGCCGGGCGTCACGGTCGGGCGCCGGATGAGCTTCGCGGCCAGGAACGAGCAGTTCCGGCAGCAGGTCATGCCCAGGGGCGAGGCCACCGCGGCGCTGTTCAAGATCCAGCGGGCGTTGATGGAGATGGTCGAGCGCGCGCTGGCCGAGAGCGGGATCGAGGCCCGCGATCTCGCCCGGGTGGCGTTCATGAACTACTCCGAAGAGATCGTCGAACAGCGGTGCATGGCCATGCTCGACCTGCCCATGTCCCGCTCGACCTGGGACTACGGCCGCACCATCGGCCACTGCGGGGCCAGCGACCAGGTCCTTTCCCTCGACCACCTGCTCATGACCGGGCAGCTGGGCCCCGGCGACCACATGCTGATGCTCGGCACCGGGCCGGGGGTGACCGTCTCCAGTGCCGTGATCAAGATCATCGACAATCCTCAATGGGCCTGAATCGAAGGGAAACAAACGCAGATGGTCGACAGTCCGCGCGGAGTCCGGGTGGAACCAGTGGCGGTGGTCGGGATCGGATGCCGCCTTCCCGGCGACGTCCGCTCACCGGACGAGTTCTGGGACCTGCTGCGCGCCGGCCGGAACACGACCCGGCCGCTGCCCGCCGAACGCTGGCGCCGGTATGAGAACCGGAGCCCCGAATACGCCGCCGCGCTGCGCGACGCCGTGCGTCACGGCAGCTTCCTGAGCGACATCGAGGGCTTCGACGCGGAGTTCTTCGGCCTGTCGCCCCGCGAGGCCGAGCTGATGGACCCGCAGCAGCGGATCCTGATGGAGACCGCGTGGGAGGCCCTGGAGAACGCCGGCCTGCCACCGCACGAGCTGGCCGGCACCGACGCCGGGGTGTTCGTCGGGGTCTGCACCAACGACTACGGAAGCCGCCTCCTGGAGGACCTGCCCCAGATCGAGGCGTGGACCGGGATCGGCGCCGCGACCTGCGCCGTCGCCAATCGCATCTCCTACTCCCTGGACCTGCGCGGACCCAGCATGGCGATCGACACCGCCTGCTCGGCGTCGCTGGTCGCGCTGCACCTGGCCGCGCAGAGCCTGCGGCTCGGCGAGAGCGACATCGCCCTCGCCGGCGGCGTCAACCTGCTGGTCACCCCGGGCCAGACCGTCACGCTCGGCACAGCCGGGGCCCTGGCCCCCGACGGGCGGTCCAAGTCGTTCGACGCGTCGGCCGACGGCTACGGACGCGGCGAGGGCTGCGGCGTGGTCGTGCTCAAGCGGCTGTCCGACGCGCAGCGCGACGGTGACCGGATCCTCGCGCTCGTCATCGGCAGCGCCGTGAACCAGGACGGGCACACCAACGGCATCATGGCGCCGTGCGGGGAGGCCCAGGAACACGTGATGATCCGGGCCTGCCGGCAGGCGGGCGTCGCGCCGTCCACCGTCGACTACATCGAGGCGCACGGCACCGGGACCCGGCTCGGCGACCCGCTCGAGGCGGGGGCGCTCTCCTCCGTGTACGGCACTCGGCGGTCCCCCGGCGACCCGTGCCTCATCGGCTCGGTCAAGTCCAACATCGGTCACCTCGAAGGCGCCGCCGGCATCGCCGGCGTCATCAAGGCGGTGCTCGCCCTCGACCGCGCTGAGATCCCCCCGAGCGTGCTGACCACCCTGAACCCGGCCATCCCGTGGGAGGCCTCGGGTCTCCGCGTGGTGACCGAACGATCAGCCTGGCCGGAGCGCGACCACCCCCGCCGGGCGGGCGTCTCCAGCTTCGGGTACGGCGGCACGGTCGCGCACATCGTGCTCGAGCAGGCTCCTTGTGCCCAGGAGGCGCCCCGGGGCGAGCGGACCGGGGAGCGGCTGTTCCCGCTGTCGGCCGCATCGGAGCAGGCTCTGCGGCAGTACGCGGGCAAGCTCGCCGATCACCTCGGGAAGGGGCTCGACCTGGCGTCGGCGGGGCACACGCTGGCGCTCCGGCGCACCCATCTGGCCCGTCGCGCCGTCGTGATCGGGGCGGACAGGGACGAGCTGGCGGCCGGCCTGCGCAGGCTCGCGGAGGACGTGCCGGCCGAGGCCGTCCTCACCGGTGACGTGCTGCCCGAGCTCGGTCCCGGGCCGGTCTGGGTCTTCTCCGGGCAGGGCTGCCAGTGGCGCGGGATGGGGCGGGAGCTGCTCGCCGTGCCGGAGTTCGCGTCCCTGGTCGACGAGGTGGAACCGATCTTCGTCGAGGAGATCGGCTTCTCCCCCCGGCAGGTCCTGGCCGACGGCGATCTCGACACCATCGACCGCGTGCAAACCATGATCTTCGTGATGCAGCTGGGCCTCGCCAGGCTCTGGAACGCGTACGGGGTCGCGCCGAAGGCCGTCATCGGCCACTCCGTCGGCGAGATCGCGGCGGCGGTGACGGCCGGCGCGATGACCGTCGCCGACGGCGCCCGCCTGATCTGCCGCCGTTCCCGGCTGCTGCGCCAGGCCGAGGGCAAGGGGGCCATGGTGATGGTCGACCTGTCCTTCGAGGAGGCGGCGGAGAGGCTGGCCGGCCGTACCGACCTGGTGGCCGCGATCTCGTCGGCCCCCGGCTCCACCGTGCTGTCCGGCGACGTCGCCGCGGTCGAGGCGGTGGTGAACGAGTGGCCGGCCGAGGGCATCGTGGTGCGGCGGGTGGCGTCGGATGTCGCCTTCCACAGCCCGCACATGGATCCTCTGGCCGTCGAACTGGCCGCCGCCACCGCCGATCTCTCGTTCGGGGCGCCTCGCATCCCCATGTACACGACCGCGCTGGCGGACCCCCGGTCGACGCCCGTCCTGGACAGCGCATACTGGGCGGCGAACCTCCGGGACCCGGTGCGGCTGGCCGCGGCGACGACGGCCGCGGCGCAGGACGGCTACCGCGTGTTCCTGGAGATCTCCCCCCACCCCGTGGTCGCGCACTCGGTGACCGAGACCCTCTCGGAGAACGGGTTCGAGGACGTGTTCGTCGGCACGTCACTGCGCCGGAACCAGCCAGAGTCGCCGACCTTCCTCATCGCGCTGGGCACGGCGCACTGTCACGGCGTCGAGGTGGACTGGAGTCGGCTGCAGCCGTCCGGCGGCCTGGCCGATCTGCCGCCGTACGCCTGGCAGCACCGCCGCCACTGGCGCGAGGCGTACATCGAGGACGACAACCGAGGGCACGACGTGCACTCCCACGCCCTGCTCGGAGCCGGGGCCCGCCTCGCGGGCAGCCGGACCCGGGTGTGGCGGACCGGCTTGGAGGACGCCAACCGGCCCTACCCGGGCAGCCACGCCCTCAACGGGGTCGAGATCGTGCCCGCCGCCGTGCTGGTCAACACGTTCCTGCACGCGGTCGAGGACGAGGACGTCACGCTCACCGACGTGGAGATGATGCATCCGCTGATGACCGCGGAACGCAGGCAGATCCAGGTCGTGCACGAGCCTCCGGTGGTACGGCTCGCGGCCCGTACACCGGCCGGTCCCGACGAGCCCGAACCCGCCTGGCTGGTGCACGTCACCGCGGACGTGGCTGCTCCGGGCCAGGTGAAACCCGACGTGCTGCCGGAGGCCGGCGATCTCACCCCGATCGATCCCGGGTTCGTGCACAAGCGGCTGGCCACCGTCGGCGTGCCCTCGACGGGCTTCGACTGGACGATTGAGACGCTGCTGAGCGGAGACGGCGTGCTGCGGGCCACGGTCCGCACCGAGGAACCGGGGAGCTGGGCGCCGGCGCTGGACGCGGCGATGTCCGTGGCGCCCTGCGTGTTTCCCGGCGATCCGGTGCTGCGCATGGTCGTGCACATCGACGAGGTGGTGCTGACCGGCACGCCACCCTCGACGGTGATCATCAACGCGGCCGTGGACCCGGCCGCCGACGACACCGTCCGGGCGCTCCTGGCCGAGGTGGACGGCCGGGTGGTGGGACACCTCACGGGACTCCGCTATCCGGTGATCGACACGCCCGCCTCGGCCGAGGAGGATCTCCGGGGGCCCGCGGAGTCGTTCGCCGGCCTGGCGCCCGAGGACCTGCGCGAGCGCGTCCTGCCCGAGATCCGCGCGGAGATCGCGGCCGTGATGAGGCTGGCCCCCGAGGACCTGGCGACCCGGCGTCCCCTTGTCGAGCAGGGGCTGGACTCGGTGATGACCGTCATGGTCCGGCGGCGCCTGGAGAAGCGCTTCGGCTGCCGTCTCCCCGCGACCCTGCTGTGGCAGCAGCCCACCATCTCCGCGATCGCGGACCACCTGGTGAAGCTTCTCGCGACTCCGAGACCGGACGCGGCGGCGGAGACCGTTCCCGAGAGCATGCCCGCGATCGGGGGCTGAGGCCGCCGGAGGAAGGCCAGCGCGAGCATGGTCAGGGTCACGTACCGGTACCAGGCCGGATAGAGCCGGACCTGGCTACGCCACTCCTTTGGCGCCGTTGCCGCAGGAGTGGCGTAGCCGGCACGGGGCCGGATTGTTGGGCAGACTTGTCATGACTTATAGCGACAAGTCTGGCGAGGTGACGTGACAGAGGCCGGCCCTCACCGACTTCGCGATCTTCTCGGACACCGGCGGCAGGCCGCGGCGGCCGTGCTGCTGGGAATGCTCCTGCTGCTGAGCGCCTCGGTGCCGACCCTGCCGGTCGCCCTCAACCGGATCACCGCCATCGCGTACGCGATCGAGGCCGGATGGCACCAACCCGGCTGGCAGGGCGGCGGGATCCCGTACTCCTGGGGCGGCGGTCACGGCGAGAGGCCTGGCCCCTCCCTCGGCACCTGCCAGGGCTACACGGGGGCGATCCGGCCCTGCCCGGCCACCCGGACCCTCGGCCTGGACTGCTCCGGCCTCACCCGCTGGGTCTACCATCTCGCCTACGGGCGCGACGTGCTGGGGCCCGGCAACACCGACGACCACGTGAAGCGGCTCAAGAGGATCCCCGCCGCCGTGGCCAGGCCGGGAGACCTCGTCTTCTACGGCAAGATCGGCAAGCGTAGGGTCAGCACCCATCATGTCGGCGTCTACGTCGGCCAGGGCAAGATGATCAATGCACGGAGGACCGGGACCGAGGTGCGGATCGATCGCGTCGCGGCCCTCGACGACCTCGTCGGCTACTTCCGCTACGCGGGAGCCCTCTGAGGTGCCTCGAAAGCGGGATGCCGCGAAGATGAGGTGCCGCGGAAACCGCGCGGCAGGAACACCCGGGGTCCCGCACCGGGAAAGACATCGACCGTAGGAGAGACATGCGTCTGGGCGTCATGTTCGATCGCGACCTTCCCCCCGAGTCGCTCATCCCCTTCTGCCGCCATCTGGACGCGGCCGAGGTGGACGACGTCTGGGTGGTGGAGGATCTCGGCTGGACCGGGGCGATCTCGTCGGCGGCCACCGCGCTCGCCGTCACCGAGCACCTGCGGGTGGGCATCGGGATCACCCCGGCGCCGCTGCGCAACCCCGCCCTGCTGGCCATGGAGCTGGGCAACCTGGCCCGCCTGCACCCGGGCCGGCTCGCGGCCGGCATCGGGCACGGCGTCCAGGACTGGATGCGCCAGGTGGGCGCACTCGCGCCCTCCCCGCTGGCACTGCTGGAGGAGACGATCACGGCGGTACGCGAGCTGCTGCGCGGTGAGACGGTCACCCTGGAGGGCAAGGCCGTGCGGCTCGACGGGGTGCGCCTGGTGCATCCCCCCGCCGTCGTGCCGCCGCTGCTGGCCGGGGTGCTGCGGCCCCGCTCGCTGGAACTGTCGGGACGGGTGGCGCAGGGCACGATCCTGCCCGAGGGGGTCGGTTCCGGGAAGATCGAGGAGGCCCTCACGCTGACCGGCGGGGGCGATCACGAGCTGGTGGTCTTCGTCAACCTCTACATCGGCGACGACGCCGCGACGGTCACCGCGCTGGCCGAGGGTTCCGCCGAGTTCCTGAAGGTCGCCCCGGACGAGGTGGTGATGGCGGTGGGTTCCGCCGAGGAGGCCGCCGACCAGGTCAGGTCACTGTGGGAGGCGGGTGCCCGCACCGTCGTGGTCCGCCCGTTCGGACCCGACCCGCTCCCCCAGGTCGACCTGCTACTGGCCGAGCTCCGCTAGGGGCGGTCGTCCCGGGCACCGGGCACCGGACAGCGGCACGGCCAGGCCTAGGAACGGTTGCCCCGGACGCCGGTCAGGCGGCGCAGCACGTCCCACCAGAACGAGGCGCCGAACAGCAGCGCCACCATGGTGAGCAGGTAACCCGGCCAGTGGCCGGGGGTGACGAGCCGGTCCCACCAGGCTGCGCCGTTCCAGTGAAAGGAAGGATCGTCGGAGCCGTCGGGCGGGATCGTGATGCTCACGATCGCGTGGTCGAAGATCTTGACCAGCGCCGGGGAGCTGAGGGACTCGGTCACGCACTGGTACGGCTCGGCGAGGCCGCTCCCTGCTCCCGCGCACTTGTCCTTCAGCGCGGCGTACCCTTCCCCACCGCCGCCCGCGATGGCGGCCACCCCGGCGCGGTAGGCGTTGTCGCGCAGCAGGGTCTTGCCGTACTCCAGCGCGTCCATGCTGAACAGCAGGGTCAGCACCAGACCCAGCGCGAACACCACCCACCTGACGTAGCGGGCGTAGAGGGTGGACAGGCGCTGCATCTCCCCGTTGAACCAGTCCTCGACGCCCTGCCGGAACTTCTGCGCGTCCCGCTGGGCACCCTGCCAGACGCCCTTGAGATGGCCCGCGAGCGGGCTGCGGATGGCCTCCAGCTTGGCGAGCAGGCCGTCGACCCCGCCCTCCTCCGCGGCGACCAGCTCCATGACGGCACCGGAGAACCGCTCGGGCGGGATGTTCGCGATGCTGGTGCGGGTGCCCTTGGGGTGGTCGATCTCCTGGAGCCGTTCGTACAGCCGCGCGGTCATGTCGACCGCCGGCGTGGGCGGCTCCGCGCGGTCCTCGGCCGCGGGCCCACCGACGCCCGCCTCGTCGGGTCCGATCTCCCCGGCGGTCTTTCCCGCGACGCCCTCCGGGGCGATCCCTTCGGCGATCTCCGCCGAGACCTTCTCCTCGGCGTTCTCGGTGGCCAGGACCGTGGCGGAGTCGACCCGCATCGGCTCGACCACGGCGGGCGCCGGATCGGGACTGTGCGCCGGGCGCGGATCGTTACCGGAGAAGGGCAGCTTCGCGAAGACGTCGGCCACCTTCGACGGGATCCACGATCTGCCCTCCTCCGATGAGCCGTCCAGGGTGTCCCTGAGATAGGCCCACAGGAACTTGCTGCGGATCCCGAGCAGCCGGACGATGGCCTCGTTGATCCCGCTCACCAGGAGCGACAGGAGCAGGAAGGCCAGGATCAGGCCGATGGCCAGATCAATGTAAACCGATATCAAAAGGATCACCCGGACCGTTGATACACGCCCGCCCCCGGCGGCGCAACGAGATCACCGAAACGGGTCGGTTTTCGTGACGATCCAGGTCGGGTGCCAGGCATCCACTCCACCCCGGGGGGACGGAGATCCTCGCCCGCCGCGCGGGCTTCGGGTGGGCCGCCGCCTCCTCGCGCGTGGCCGGAACAGGTGCCGGTCCCATCCGGCCGCGAGAACGGTCAGTCCTCGTAGAAGACGCGCTCCACGACCCGGCGGGCCCGGCGGGTGGCTCGGCGGTAGTCGTCCACGAAGTCCTCCGTACCGTCGGGCGGGTAGCCGAGGGCGCGGGCGATGAGCATGCGCTCGCGGGCGTCCACCGGGATCGTGTCCGAGGCCCGGCCCCGGACCACCACGATGGCGTCGCGGATGCGGGAGGCGAACCGCCATGCCTCGGCGAGCATCGCCTCGTCGGCCTCCGCGAGCAGGCCCTCGGCGACCGCCGCGCCCAGGGCCTCCAGGGTGCGGGTGGTCCGCAGCGCCGGGAGGCGCCCGGCGTGGCGGAGCTGGATGAGCTGGGCCACCCACTCCACGTCGGACAGCCCGCCGGGGCCGAGCTTGGTGTGCAGGGCGGGATCGGTGCCGCGCGGGAGCCGTTCGGCCTCCATCCGGGCCTTGAGCCTGCGGATCTCCAGCACCGCCGCCTCGGAGATGCCCTCGGGCGGATAGCGCAGCGGGTCGGCCAGGTGCAGCAGGCCGACCCCGAGCTCGGCGTCCCCGGCGGAGAAGCGGGCGCGCAGCAGCGCCTGCGACTCCCACGGCGAGGACCACCGCTCGTAGTAGGCCGCGTACGAGGCCAGGGTGCGGACCAGCGGCCCTGCCTTGCCCTCGGGGCGCAGGCCGGGGTCGATGAGCAGCGGCGGGTCGGGGGCGGGCAGGGCCAGCAGCCGGCGCAGCTCGTTGGCCACCTCGAACGCCATCTCGGTGGCCTCGCGCTCGGCCGTCCCCTCCAGCGGAGAGTGCACGAACATCACGTCGGCGTCACTGCCGTAGGAGGACTCGATCCCGCCCAGACGGCCCATCGCGATCACCGCGAACCTGGTGCCCAGCGGGGTACGGCGTTCCATCTCGACCTTGTCGATCGCGGCGTCGAGCGCGGCCTGGATCGTCACGTCGTTGAGCCCGGACAGCGTCTGGCCGACCTCCTCGATGTCGATGAGCCCGGCGAGGTCGGCGACGGCGGTACGGAGCAGTTCCCTGCGGCGCAGCCCCCGGACCGCGGCCACCGCGCCCTCGGCGTCCCCCGGATGGCGGGCGACCACGGTCCGCGCCTCCGACAGCAGCGCCTCGGCGGGCCTGGGGGCCAGCTCGGTGTCCGAGCCGAGCATCGCGACCGACTCCGGTGCGTGCATCAGCAGTCCCGTCACGTAGCGACTGGTACCGAGCATCCGGGCCAGCTGCGAGGCCACCGCGGTCTCGTCGCGCAGCAGTCGCAGGTACCACGGGGTGGAGCCGAGCTTGTCGGAGACCTGACGGAAGCCGAGCAGGCCCGCGTCGGGGTCGGGGGCGTCGGCGAACCAGCCGAGCATGACCGGAAGGAGAGTGCGCTGGATCGCGGCACGGCGGGAGACACCCGTGGTCAGCGCGCTGATGTGGCGTAGCGCCCCGGCCGGGTCGGTGTAGCCGAGCGCCTCCAGACGGGCCTTGGCCGCGGCGGTGGAGAGCCGGTCCTCGGACTCGGGCAGCCGGGCCACCGCCTGCAACAGCGGCCGGTAGAACAGCTTCTCGTGCAGGCGCCGCGCCTCCATGGCGTGCCGCCGCCACCTGGTGGTGAACTCTCCCACCGGGTCGGCGGTCATGCCCAGGCTCCTGCCGAGGCGGCGCAGGTCGGCGTTGCCGTCGGGCACCACATGCGTGCGGCGGAGCCGGTGCAGCTGGATGAGGTGCTCGACCTGGCGCAGGAAGGTGTACGCCTCGGCGAGGGCCTTGGCATCGTCCCTGCCCACGTAGCCGCCGCGGGAGAGGGCGGCGAGCGCGGGAAGCGTGGCACGGCGGCGCAGCAGCGGGTCGAGACGGCCGTGGACGAGCTGGAGCAGCTGCACCGCGAACTCGATGTCGCGCAGCCCGCCCGGCCCCAGCTTGAGCTGGCGCTCGGCCTCGCCGCCGCGGACGTGCTCCTCCACCCGGCGGCGCATGGCCTGCACGTCCTCGACGAACTTGTCCCGGGTGGCGGCCTGCCAGACCATCTCGTTCACCGCGGCGACGTACTGCTCTCCGAGTTCGGTGTCACCCGCGACCGGCCGTGCCTTCAGCAGTGCCTGGAACTCCCACGTCTTGGCCCAGCGCCGGTAGTAGGCCAGATGGCTGGCGAGGGTGCGGACCAGCGGCCCGGCCTTGCCCTCGGGGCGCAGCGCCGCGTCGACCTCCCACAGCGCCCCTTCCGGGGTACTGGTCGAACAGGCGCGCATCATGCCCTGGGCCAGCCGGGTGGCGAGCTTGATGGCCCCGTGCTCGTCGAGGGAGTCGTCGGCCCCCTCTCTCGGCTCGGCCACGAAGACGACGTCGACGTCGCTGATGTAGTTGAGCTCGCGTGCCCCGCACTTGCCCATGCCGATGACGGCCAACCGCACCGCCCCCGCCTCCGGGTGCTCCGACCTGGCGACGGCGAGCCCCGCCTCCAGCGCGGCCCCGGCCAGGTCGGACAGCTCGGCGGTCACCTCCGACAGCGAGACGGCCCCGGTGACGTCGCGCGCGGCGAGGTGGAGCAGGCGGCCCCGGTAGGCGACGCGCAGCGCCGAGAGGGTGGCGGTGGAGGCGTCGGCGGCCCTCGGCTCGGGGTCGTCGGGCTCGGCGCCGACCGCGAGCAGCAGCTCCGCGCGGAGCTCCCCCTCGCCCGGGCGCTCCATCGCCGACACCCCGCAGAGCAGGCGCCAGTGCTCCGGGTGCCTGACGACATGGTCGCCGAGCGCGGCGCTGACGCCGAAGACGCCGAGCAACCGGGCACGCAGCCCGGAATCCGATCGGAGCGCTCCAAGAACGCTGGGGTCCTGCTCGGCCAGCCGGTTCAGCGAGGTGAGCGCCAGGTCGGGATCGGCCGCGGCGACCAGCGAGGTCAGCAGGTCGATGTCTCCGAAGGCCTCCGGCCCCAATTCGTCGAGCAGTCGCTCGGCCCTGGCCCCGTCGGCGAAGCCGAGCCTGGCCAGACGCCCGGCGGTCGTCTGCATCCGGGGCACGGTCTCCACCGACCCTCCATGGTCCTCGATCACAGGCACGGGTGCCCTTCCTCAATCCTTACCCCGAGCGATCAAAGGTGCACGCCCCTCGCGGTCGCGTCGGCCTCGGCGCGCACCTCGGGCATTCGGAGCGTCGCCGCACAGGCTAATCCTGAAACTGTGCGGCGTCGTTAGCGGATTCGGAACGTAATCGCTCAGTCACGCGGTTTGGACGGCGGTGGCGAATCGCTCGGCGAGCGGCCTCCAGGCGGCGACGAGCCGCTCTCCGGCCTCCTTCACCTGCGTGTTGAGCTCCTCGACCGGGTGGCCCAGGTCGGTCAGGCGGTCGGCCGAGCCGGCCGTCCAGCCGGCGAAGATCTCCGGGGTGGCCTCGGGGTGGAACTGCACCGCCCAGGCGTTCTCCCCCAGCCGGTAGGCCTGGTTGGGGTAGGGGTCGCCGGTGGCCAGCGGCACCGCGCCCGCGGGGAGCCGCGTGATCGCGTCGCGGTGGTACTGGATGGCGGGAGCGGGGGCGAGGCCGGTGAACAGCGGGTCCGCCCCGGCGGCCGGCAGCGGGACGACCTCGGTCGCGCCCACCTCCAGCCCGTGCTCTCCGCGCTCGACGGCGCCACCGCAGGCGAGCGTCATGAGCTGGGCTCCCAGGCAGATCCCCAGGGTGGGCACGCCCGCCTCGACACAGCCGCGGATCAGGTCTCGGGTGGCGGGCAGCCAGGGGTACTGCTCGTCCTCCCAGGCCGCCGCCTCGCCGCCGAGGACGATCAGCCCGTCGGCGGCCCGCTCGGGCACGGCCTCGCCCAGGTAGGGCCGGACGACCTCGCAGGCGACCCCGGCTCCGGACAGCCATTCGGCGAGGAACCCGAGGCCCGCATCCGCCTCGTGCTCGATGACGGTAATTCTCATACGGCAATTATGGGCTTAAACGGATACAAGAGCGGACGTAAGAAACCGGAGAACCGCCGCCCCTGAGCGGAGCACCCGCCGCCGTCACGCGCTCGGTGACCTGACCGGATCCAGATACATTGCCGAAGGGCCGCGTTCCCCCCTTCGCCGGAAGCAGGTGGAGGTCTCCAGTTCCAAGGAGTAGCGATGAATCCCGTCCTGAGTGATGTCGAGGTCCCCGGCGGCGCGCTGCGCGTCGCCAGGTTCGGAACCGGGCCGCGCGTGATCGTGGCCGTGCACGGCATCACCGCCTCGCTCATGTCCTGGACCGGCGTCGCCCGCAGACTGCCCGCCGAATGGTCGCTGGTCGCGATGGACCTGCGCGGCCGTGGCCACAGCGCCGGGCTCCCCGGCCCGTACGGCCTGGCCGGGCACGCCGAGGACGTGAACCTCGTCGCCCGGTCCGTGGGCGCGGAGTCCGACATCGTGCTCACCGGCCACTCGATGGGCGCCTACGTCACCGCGCTCGCCGCGGCGGGCCACGACTACGCCAAGGTGGTGCTGGTCGACGGCGGGCTCCCGCTGCCGATGCCTCCCGGCGCGGACCCCGACGCGGTCATCGAGGCCACGCTCGGGCCCGCCGTCGCCCGGCTGGCCCAGACCTTCCCGAGCGTCGACGCGTACGTGGACTTCTTCAAGGCCCACCCGGCCTTCGTCGGCGCGTGGACCGAGGAGGCGGAGGAGTACGTCCGCTACGACGCCTCGGGGCCGGAAGGCGCGGTGCGCTCGCGGGCGCGGCAGGAGCCGGTCCGCGAGGACGGCCGGTGGATGCTCACCGAGGGTGAGGCGATCGGTGCCGCGCTGCGGGCGATCACCTCGCCCCTGTCACTGCTGCGCGCCCCGAGGGGGCTGCTGAACCAGCCGGTCGGCATGTTGCCCGACGAGCTCGCCGCCGAGTGGACCGCGCGGGTGCCCTCGCTGAAGGACGAGCTGGTCGAGGACTGCAACCACTACACGATCCTCTTCGACGACCGCTGCGCCTCGCTGATCGCCGATCGTCTCACCCGTTGACCGTAGGGAACGACGGTCACCCGTACCAGGCCCTGCCCGACCGATCCCGCCGTGGCGAGGATCGGTCGAGCGGGTCTCGTAAGGCGGCCGCGGGCGAAGGACCCGGGGGCAGGACCTAGGCGGGAGCGATCCAAACGGCCTTGGCGGCGGCGACCAGGGTGCCGTCGGCCTCGTAGATGGCGCTCTCCCCGAAGAGCTTGCGTCCCTCGCGGCCGCCGGCGCGGGCGACGACGGAGTAGGTGCCGCCGGGATAGATCCGGCGGTGCAGCCGCGCGGTCAGCCGGCCGAGCAGGGCGAACTCGCCCGGCTGGAAGTGCGCCCAGCCGGTGGGGCAGTCCAGGGCGGCCCAGACGATCGCGTCGGGGACCGCGCCGTCTTCGTCGGTGACGGTCATCGGGACCCGCCAGCCGGCGGCGATCAGGCCGGTGCCGGACACCGGGCCGGGGAAGATCCGCAGGCCGTCGCCGGGATCGCGCAGACCGCACGCGAAGCAGCCGGGGAAGGCGTGTTCGACGAGGCCGGCGAAGCCGCCCTCGGCCCGCGCCGCCTCGTTGAAGGGCACGAAGGCCGGTACGTCGAACTCCTCGGTGACCGTGATGGCCTCGACGAGGAGCCTCTCACCGTCGGTGAGGGTCGTGGTGTTGGCGAGGTGGCGCAGGGACAGCCCGGTATCCAGTGGCGTGGGCGCGTGCAGCGTGACCTCGACAGCCGAGTCGTGCCGGGCGCCGTGCAACGCCTCGGAGACCGTGCCCGCGATCCATCCGCCGTTCGCGGAGCCCTCGGGGCCGCGGAAACGCGCCGGAACGGTCAGCACGGTCTGCAGCTCGGCAGCCGTCGTCATGCCGCACCTCCTGTCGCCTTTTATGGCGATTAATCCTCAAAAATAACGGTATTCGGACTAACCGATTTTACCGGACTGCTTGTACATACAGCCAACTCGGGGTCGATGACGCCTCGATTAGCAGCGGGTAACACCGGTATGACGTTCGGCGGGCGGCGTCGGATTACCCGTCTCCGCGGCGTGTCGGTACGCCGCCGGCAACGACCGTGCGGCACGGTCCGCGCGGTCGTTCCGGGCACGACGGGAGCCCACGACGCCCGCCGTGCCGGCAACGCGGAAGCGGCTAGAGAACCGGCAGGTAGCGGCCGAGCTCGAATTCGGTGACCTGGCGGCGGTATTCGTTCCACTCGGCGCGCTTGTTGCGCAGGAAGTAGTCGAAGACGTGCTCGCCGAGGGTCTCGGCGACGAGCTCGCTGCGCTCCATGACCGCGATGGCCTCGTCCAGCGACTGGGGCAGCGGCTGGATGCCCAGCGCCCTGCGCTCGGCCGAGGTCAGCGCCCAGACATCGTCCTCGGCTCCGGGGGGCATCTCGTACCCCTCCTCGATTCCCTTCAGACCGGCCGCCAGGATCACGGCGAAGGCCAGGTAGGGGTTGCAGGCGGAGTCGAGCGAGCGGAACTCGATGCGGGTCGAGCCGCCCTTGTGCGGCTTGTACATCGGCACCCGGACCAGGGCCGAGCGGTTGTTGTGGCCCCAGGAGATGTAGCTCGGGGCCTCGCCGCCGGCTCCGGCGATCGCCTCGGCGTCGCCCCAGAGCCGCTTGTAGGAGTTGACCCACTGGTTGCAGACCGCGGTGATCTCGGCGGCGTGCGCCAGCAGACCGCCTATGAAGGAGCGGCCGATCTTGGAGAGCTGGTAGTCGGCGCCCGGCTCGTAGAAGGCGTTACGGTCGCCCTCGAAGAGCGACATGTGGGTGTGCATGCCGGAGCCGGGATACTCGGTGAAGGGCTTGGGCATGAAGCTCGCCCAGATGCCCTGCTCCAGCGCGACCTCCTTCATGACCAGGCGGAAGGTCATGATGTTGTCGGCGGTGGTGAGCGCGTCGGCGTAGCGCAGGTCGATCTCCTGCTGGCCCGGACCGCCCTCGTGGTGGCTGTACTCGACGGAGATGCCCATCGACTCCAGCATCATGATCGCGTTACGCCGGAAGTCGTGGCCGGAGCTGTGCGGGGTGTGGTCGAAGTAGCCACCGCCGTCGATCGGCTCGGGCCGCTCACGGCCCTCCGGCCGGTTCTTCAGCAGGAAGAACTCGATCTCCGGGTGGGTGTAGAAACTGAAGCCCATGTCGGAGGCCTTCGACAGGGTGCGCTTGAGCACCCAGCGCGGGTCCGCGTGTGAAGGCGAGCCGTCCGGCATGAGGATGTCGCAGAACATCCGGGCCGCCCCCGGCGTCTCGCTGCGCCACGGAAGGATCTGGAAGGTCGACGGGTCGGGCTTGGCGAGCATGTCCGACTCGTAGACCCGGGCGAAGCCCTCGATCGCCGAACCGTCGAAGCCGATGCCCTCGGCGAAGGCTCCCTCAAGTTCGGCCGGGGCGATGGCCACCGACTTCAGGAACCCGAGCACATCGGTGAACCACAGCCGGATGAACCGGATGTCGCGCTCCTCAAGGGTGCGGAGAACGAACTCCTGCTGGCGGTCCAAGGCTTCTCCTTCATTGCTGACGTGCTGCGACACGCCTGGTGGTCTATCAGTTTGCCCGCTAAGTGTTTCGCACACGTTACGAGGAAGAACAGTGAGATGCGCGTCGCGCCTCCGCTCGACAGACCCCGTCTCCTCTTACAGTGTGCGACCGGAGCCGCTGGAAGTTCGATCCGGGGGGAAACGATGATGCGCACTGAAGTTCACGAACCACCGTACGCGGTCTCGTCACCGGTCAGGCTCACCGAACGCCTCGCGGCATTGGCGATGCCCTGCCCCGTCCACCCGTCGATACACCTGGTCGAGGCCGCCGCGTCCGACTGGGCCCACGCGGCCGGGCTGACCCCCGACCCCGCCGCCTCCTGGCTGGCCGGGCGGGCGTTCGCCCGCTGCGAAACCCGCGCGGTCACGCTGCTCGCCCGCTGGCTGACCTGGGAGGCGCGCCTGCGCGAGGAGCCCGCGGCGATCACCCCGGTCCTCGCCGTGGCCGCGGGCGGCGAGCCGGGCACGGCACCGCTGACGCGGGCCTTCGCCGGTCTCTGGGGGGCGTGCGCCCCCCGGATGAGTGCCGCGTGGCGCGAGCGCTTCACCGCCGGACTGGCCGGCGGCGCGCATCCGGACGGCGAGCACGCGAACGCCTTCGGCCGCCGGCTGCTGGACCTGGTGGAGCCCTGCTACGGGGTGGAGGTGCCCGCCCCGGTACGGCGGAGCCCGCGCTGGCGGGCGCTCGTCGAGGCGAGCGGCGACGTGACCACCTGGTGCGCGGAGGCGGCGGCCGAACACGACGGCGCGAGAGGCGCCTTCCTGGAACGCTCCAACCGGATGGCGGAGGAGCGGGTGATCGACCGCGTGGCCACCCGGATGGAGGAGCTGTGGACGGCGGCCCGCGCGATCCCGGCGCTCACCGAGCGGCACGATCTCGGCTTCGCCGCCTCCCGGGAGGTGACGCGGGTGGCATGTGCTTTCTTGACCATCCCGAGGGCTTATCTGGAGTGGCTCCTGGAAACGCCCCGCTATCGTCACTTAGGGTAACAGTTCGAGTTCATCAAGTGACGACGGAGTAAACGATGAGCACCAGGCTCCTCAATCGCAAGCTTGACCGTGCCTTCGAGCACATGGACGTCGACGGCAGCGGATCGATCGAGCGCGAGGACCTTCTCGGTCTCGGAGCCCGGATCCTCGTCGGCTTCGGTGAGTCGCCGACCTCCCCGGCCGGCAGCAGGCTCGCCCAGGGCTTCGAGGGGATCTGGCGGACACTGGCCGCGGAGATCGACACCGACGGCGACCGGGCGATCTCCCCGGAGGAGTTCCGCGCCGGCATGACCTCCGCGTTCGTCGAGGGCGACCGGTTCGACGCGGTCTTCGGACCCGCGGCCGAGGCGGTGGCCTGGCTGTGCGACACCGACGGCGACGGCGCCGTCGGGCCGGACGAGTTCTGGGTCATGATGGCCGCGTTCGGCACCTCCCGCGAGGACGTGACGGCCGCCTTCGAGCGGCTCGACGGCGACGGCGACGGCGCGGTGTCCGTGGGCGAACTGGTCGAGGCGACCCGGCAGTTCTACACGGGCACCGATCCGGACGTGGCCGGCAACTGGCTGTTCGGTCCGCTGTAGTGGCTCTCACCCCGACGTTCGGCGATCCCCTGACCTTTCCCCGACCCCACTCACAACCCTTGTCACACTCCCTGCACCCGTCCCCCTCACCTGTCACACGTCCCTTCGCCGCCCCGCCCCCCGGGACCGCGGGATGCCCGAAGCCGCCACCCCCCTCCGGGGTGGCCGCGGCTTCGCTGCTCCCCCTCGCCGAGCTCGTACCGTCGATGTCGGCACCGTGCCGGATGCATCCCTCGGTCGACCTGATCGGCGCCGAGCTCGCCGGCTGGGCCCGCGAGGCCGGGCTGGAGGCTCCCCCACGCGCCGGGTTCGAGCGGATGGCGGGCCGGGCCTTCGCCGGGTTCGGCGTGGAGGCGGCGCTGCTGTTCGCCAAATGGCTGACCTGGCTGTTCCATTTCGACGACGAGTGGGATGAGAAGCCCGCCGGACGCGCGGCCGAGATCGTGGAGGCCACCTTCGCCAGGCTCGACCTCGTCGCACGCGCTCCCGTCCACGCCTCCTCGCCCGTCGAGATCGCCTTCGCCGACCTCTGGGAGATCACCGCGGGGCGGATGAGCACCCGGTGGCGGCACCGGTTCCTGGCGGGGCTGGCGGCGCAGGGCGAGGCATGCCGCACCGAGGCCGAGAACCGGTGCGCGGGCCGGGTGCCCTCCCCCGCGGAGTATCCGCGGCTGCGGCGGGGCACCGCGGGCCCCTACCTGTTCGACCTGGTGGAGCCCTGCCTGGGGGTGGAGGTGCCCGCGGGACTGCGCGAGAGCACGACCTGGCGGACGCTGGTGGACGCCTGCAACGACGTCACCGCGTGGTGCAACGACGTCGCCTCGCACCACAAGGAGCGGGCCAACGGCGACGTGCACAACTACGTGACGGTCGCCGCGACCGCGTTCGGGCTCTCCGACGGCGCCGCCGTCACCTGGGTGAACGACCGGATCGCCGCCCGCGCCGAGGACCTGCGGATCTCCGCGCGCCGGCTGCCGGCGCTGTTCGACCGGTTCGAGCTGTCGATCGGCCAGGCCAGGGAGGTCAGCAAGGTCGCGTGCGCGTTCCTCGCGGCGCCGAGAGCACAGTTGGAATGGCTCCTGGAGTCCAGCCGGTACGACGTGCCGTGACCGGCCCGCTCCCACCCGGGCGGGCCCGCCCGGGTGGGAGCGGTGTCCTGCCCCAAGCCCCGCCGGCGATCGGGCCGACTCCGAGGCTCCGTACGAGATACGCCCTGCTTTGATCGCTTATTGATTGGATTGCGCTTCAAGCCGGTTAAGGTCCTTCCAAGTACCAGATGAAGGGCCTGAACCACCATGCGCGGGCTGAACCTGTTGATCCAAAGGGTGACGCCTGTCCGGGGGCGGGTCGCGGCGGTGCTGATCACCAGCGCGTCCGTCGCGATGGTGTGCGTCAACGTCTGGGCCACAACGCTGCTCCCACAGCCCTCCTACACGCCGCTGCCGTTCGCGCCGGAGGACGTGGCCGGCACCGCGTTCCCCATCCTCGGAGCGCTGCTGGTGTTCCAGCGGCCCCGGCTGGTCATCGGCTGGCTACTCTGCCTGGGCGGGCTGTTCTCCGCGCTGAACAGCCTCACCATGAACCTCGCCCTGCTGGGCACGGCACGGGAGTGGACGGTTCCGTCCGAGGCCACCTGGACGCTCGCGGGGGTGAACTGGAGACTGACCATCCTGTTCCTGGTCGTGCTGCTGCCGCTGCTCTACCCGGACGGAAGGCTGCCCTCCCCGCGCTGGCGGCCACTGATCTGGGCCTCGGTCGCCATCCTGGCGCTCGACGTACTCGTCACGGACTTCATGTCCTTGCCGGGGAGAGGGGACACGTACCCCCTCAGGTTCTCCCTGGACATGCTCACCAACGCGGTGATCCTCCTGGCCTTCGCCTCGCTGGCCATGCGGTTTCGCCGGGCGGACGCCGAAGAGCGCAGGCAGATCCTGTGGCCGCTGGTCGCGATCGCCACGGTCGTCGTCCCCTGGGTGCTCGGCAACCCGGTGTGGTGGCTGGCGTCGTTCACGATCCCGCTGGTCCCGCTCGCGATCACCTTCTCGGTACTGCGGTACCGCCTCTACGGGATCGACACGCTGATCACCAGGACCCTGGTCGGCGCGGGCCTGGTCGGCGTGATCGGCGGGGTGTACGTGGCGGTGGGCACCGCCTCCAGCCTGTTCCTGTCGGACGTGGACCGGATCGGCGGCCTGATCGCCGCGCTCTGCGCGGGGGCGTTCTTCCATCCGATACGGCGGGTGCTCCAGCGCGGCGCCGACCGCCTGCTCTACGGCAGCAAGGGCGACCCGGTGACGCTGGCCGCCGAACTCGGGCGCAGGCTGCAGCACACCGATCCGGCGGGCGGGCTGACCGCCGCCCTGGAGGTGCTGCGCGACGGTCTGGCCGTCACCGGTACGGGCGTGCGTTTTTCCGGCGGCTGGCCCGAGGAGGCGACGGCGGGGACGCTGGAGGAGGTGGCGCGCGACATCCGGCTCGTGTGGCACGGCGAGCCCGTCGGCCGCCTGCTCATCGGCCCGCCGGGGGTCAGGCGCCTGCCGGCCACGCACAACGAGCGGGTCATCGCCGCGCTCACGCCGTACGTGGCGGACGCGGCCCACGCGGTCCGGCTGGTCGGCGCGCTGCGGCGTTCCCGGGAGCGGATCGTCACCACCCGCGAGGAGGAACGCCGCCGCCTCCGCCGTGACCTGCACGACGGCCTCGGCCAGTCACTCAGCGGGATGGCGATGTCCATCAACGCGGCCAGGCACTCCCTGCGCGTCTCCCCCGAGACGGCCGAGCGTATGCTCAGCGAGCTGCGATCCGGCATGGACAGCGTCACCAGCGACATCAGGCACCTGGTGTACGGCCTGCGACCGCCCACCCTCGACGAGCTGGGCCTGGCCGGTGCGCTGGCGGAGATGGCGGGCCCCGGCGTCACCGTGGAGGTCAGGGGCGAGCTGTCGGGGCTGCCTGCGGCCACCGAGGTGGCCGCGTACCGGATCGCGCAGGAGGCGCTGACCAACGCCCGCAAGCACGCCGGTGCCGCGACGGTGCGGCTGTCGCTGGAACGCGGCGAGGACTTCTTGAGCATCCGGGTGCACGACGACGGGATCGGCATCCCCGCGGAGCGTCGCGCGGGGATCGGACTGGCCTCGATGCGCGAGCGGGCCGCCGAACTCGGCGGGACATGCATGATCACGGCACCGCCCGAGGGGGGCACCACGGTCGAAGCTGTTCTTCCGGTGAACTTGAATGTGGAGATATGACCATCGATGATTTCTTACAGCCTGCGAACGATGGCGAGTGTTGCCCTATGACGTTGGCCCAGGTAGCTCTAACCTTGCGCCTGCAATGCTGACATTTCGTGCTCTCGGACCGTTCCAGGCGCGCCACAACGGCACGCTGCTCGATCTCGGCGGCCAGCGCCAGATGGCGGTGCTGGCCCGGCTCCTCGTAGCCGGCGGCCGCGCCGTCCCGGTGGCCATGCTGATCGACGAGCTGTGGCCGGGTGAGCCTCCGACCCAGGCCCTGTCGACCATCCAGGGATACGTGTCGCGGCTGCGGCGCGCCCTGGAACCCGGCCGCGCGCCACGGGAGGAGGCCGAGGTACTGGTCTCCGCCCCGCCGGGCTACGCGCTGCGCGCCTCAGCGGACCAGGTGGACTCCTGGATGTTCGAGAACGCGGTCAAGGCCGGTGGCGAACCCACCGAGGTGTGGGGGCGCCTGGAGACCGCCCTCGCGCTCTGGCGGGGTCCGGCCCTGGCCGAGTTCTCCGACCTGCCGTGGGCGGTGACCGAGGCGGGCCGGCTGGAGGAGCTGCGGCTGATCGCGGTCGAACGCCGCGCCGACGCGGGACTCCTCCTCGGTCACTCCGGTGCCCTGGTCGCCGACCTGGAGGCGCACGCCTCGGCGCACCCGCTGCGGGAGGAGGCCTGGCGGCTGCTCGCGCTGGCCCTGTACCGCAACGGCAGGCAGGGGGACGCGCTGGGAGCGCTCCGACGGGCCAGGGGGATGCTCCGCGACGAGCTCGGCCTCGACCTCGGCGCCGCCCTGCAGCGCCTGGAGTCCGACATGCTGGCCCAGGCCGTTCACCTCGACCCGCCCGCGGAGCCGGTCGCCGCGCGCGCGGCGGAACCGGCGGCACCGCGCCCGACGGCCACCGAGGAGCGGGCGCGGGCGCTGCCCGGGCTGCGCATCGTGGTGGTGGACGACCAGGCGCTGGTCCGCACCGGCCTGCGCGTGGTGCTGGACAGCGAGCCCGGCTTCGAGCTCGTCGGGGAGGCGGAGAACGGCGAGCAGGCGATCGCCGTGGTCCGGGAGACCGCTCCGGACCTGGTGCTGATGGACATCCAGATGCCCAGGCTGGACGGGCTGACCGCCGCGCGACGGATTCTGGCCGACGAGGCACCGCCGAAGGTCGTCATGATGACCACCTTCGGCACGGACGACAACCTCTACGCGGCGCTGCGCGCGGGGGTGAGCGGGTTCGTCCTCAAGACGTCGGCGCCCGAGCAGCTCATCACCGCGATACGAGCCGCGCAGGCAGGGGACGCGTTGATCGACCCCGCCGTCACCACCCGCCTGATCGCGGCCTTCGCCGGGCGCACCAACCCGTCCGCGCCGCCCGGCCTGGCCGGTCTCGGGGACGCGGACCTCGACCTGATGAAGCTGGTCGCCAGGGGGCTGACCAACCGGCAGATCGCGGCGACCCTCGCGGTCTCCGAGCGGTCGGTCTCACAGTCGGTGATCAAGCTGCTGGACCACCTCGGGCTGTTCGACCGGGCCCAGCTCGTCGTCACCGCGTACGAGTCCGGGCTGGTCAACCCCGGCGACGTGGGCAGATAGCGATGCACCCGCGGGCACGGGAGCACGACCGGGTGCTCGACGGCGTCGGCGACGTGCCCAGACGGGCCGTCGACGCGCTCACGGTGCCCGCCGGGCCCGCCGGGCCCGCTGTGCCGCTCGCGCGCGCTCTGTCGCGCTCGCCACGGCGGCTCGCCGCCGTGGCGATGGCCACCCTCTCCGTGGGACTCATCGCGGGCGGGGTCATGCTCCGCCTCGACCTGCCGCCCGAGTGGCAACCGATGCTGGACGGCACACCCCAGCTGACGGCGGGGCTGATGTTCCCCGTGGTCGGCGCCTTCCTGCTGGCTCACCGCTCGCGTCCGGCCACGGCATGGCTGATGTGCGTGGGCGGCCTGCTGTGCGCGATCGACATCTTCTCCGAATCGGTGCTGTTCGCCTTCGCCGCGGCGGGAGACATGGACACGGCCGGCTACCTCCGCTGGCCCATGGTCATGAGCCACCACGCCGGCGGGATCCTGCTGGCGGTCATACTCCCGCTCTACTCCCCCGACGGCCGGCTGCCCTCCCGGCGCTGGCGGCCGTTGGTGGCGGTCGGCGCGGTCGCGGCGGTGACGAGCACGCTGCTCGACCTCACCCGCCCGGCACCCGACCAGGCGAGCTACCCCTGGCCGCGGATCATTCCCAACCCACTCGCGCTGGAGGCCACGGCCCCCTACAGCATGGCCGCGCGCCAGGCGGCCGCCATTCTGGTATCGGTTCTCGCGTTGCTGGCGCTGGTCTCCCTGGTGCTGCGTTTCCGGCGGGCCGGCCCCACGCTGCGCCGGCAGATCGCCTGGCCGCTGTTCGCGTTCGCCTTCTACGTCGCCTGTCTGCTCGCCGGACCCGACTGGTGGCCGGCCGCCGCGACCTGGGCCGGGCTGATCCCCGTGGCCATCGCCTTCTCCGTGCTGCGCTACCGGCTCTACGGCATCGACACCGTGGTCAGCCGCGCCTTCGTCGCCGCCGGGCTGATCGCCGCGATCAGCGTCATCTACGCGGTCGGCACGGTCGCCGGGCTGGCCCTGTCGGGATATGACCGGATCGGCGGCCTGATCGCGGCTTTGCTCGCCGGAGTGATCTTCCACCCGCTCCGGCACAGGCTCAGGAGCCTGGTGGACCGGCTCATGTACGGCACGCACGGCGACCCGCGGGCGTTCGCCGCGCGCCTGGCCTGGGAGGTCCGCGAGACCGAGCCGACCAACGCGCTCGCCGCCGTCGCCGCGGTGGTCAAGGACGGGCTGAGCGTCACCGGGGTCGCGGTCGAGGTGTACGAGCCCGGCACCAGGCAGGTACAGGTCGGCCTGCTGGGCCCGGCGCCACGCGGCGTACCGCTGGTCTGGCACGGCGAGCCGGTCGGGCTGCTGCTTCTGGGCTCCCCCGGCCCCCGCAGGTTCGCCGCGGCGTACAACGACCGCCTGATCGCGGTGGCCACCCCGTACGTCGCCGACGTGGTACACGCGGTACGGATGACCGCCGACCTGCAGCACTCCCGGGAGCGCATCCTCACCGCCCGCGAGGAGGAGCGCCGCCGCCTGCGCAGGGACCTGCACGACGGGCTCGGCCACGCGCTGACCGACATGGCGATGGCCATCAACATGGCCAGGATCAGCCTGCGCACCGCCCCCGACTCCGCCGACCGGCTCCTGGCGGAGCTGCGCAGCGGCATGGACGCGGTCAGCGAGGAGATCAGGGAACTGGTGTACGGCCTGCGACCGCCCACCCTCGACGATCTGGGCCTGGCGGGGGCCGTGCGGGCCCTCGCCCAGGAGGGCACACCGAGGGTCGCCGTGGAGACCGAGGGCAACCTGTCGGACCTGCCCGCGGCAGCCGAGGTGGCCGCCTACCGCATCGCGCAGGAGGGGCTCACCAACGTCCGCAAGCACGCGAGGGCCAGCTCCGCGACCATCTCGCTGCGGCGCGGGGAGTCGCTGGTGGTGCGCGTCCAGGACGACGGGCACGGGCTGCCCGCCGGCCCCCGCTCGGGAGTCGGGCTGCTCTCCATGCGCGAGCGCGCCGCCGAGCTGGGCGGGACCTGCGTGATCGGGGCGGCCCCCGGCGGCGGCACGGTCGTGGAGGCCGTGCTGCCGATCGCGGCTGATCATTTGTAAACCCTTTGCCCCTTTCGGGACTCTAACTCCGTTAAGGAATTGACCCGAGGAGATCTCCTTGAAGTACTGGGCACTGGCCGCCGGCGCCGCACTCGCCGTGTCTGCCACCGCCACCCCCGCGGTGGCCTCACCCCGAACTGCCTCACCTCAGACGGCTCCCGTAGCGGGTGCCGTCTACTTCCGCTACGCCGGCAGCGGGGTCGAGGCGCTGACCCACCGGGGAGGCTGGAGCCGCCTGACCGCCGGAGAGGGGGCCTTCGCCGGTCAGTTCGCGGTCGCGCCCGACGGCGGCAAGATCGCCTGGATCGACGACAAGAGCAGGCTGCACGTCAAGTCGGCCACCGGGGACAAGGTGATCGCCAAGAACGCCGCCTACGGCGGCCCCTGCCTGACCCCCGCCTGGACCGCCGACGGCAGGCAGATCGCCTACCCGGTGCGGGGCACCGCCGAGGCCACCACCGTGGCCGTGGTCGGCGCCGACGGCAAGGGCCGGTTCAACGCCGGCAAGACCCTCGGTCCCTGTCACCTGACCTGGTCGGCCGACGGCAGGACTCTCGCCGGGTACGCGGGCGACGTCAACGGCGTCTACCTCCTGGACACCAGGCGGCGTGTCGCCAACCGCAACCCCGGCATCAAGCTCGCCAACCACGTGGAGAGCCTGTCGCCGGACAGCCGCAGGGTGGTGGTCAACGCCATCGGCGCGAACGCCCCGGGCGGTGACGGTTCCTGGCCGCTGTCATTCTCCCCGTCGATCTACGACACCAAGACCGGGGCGAAGATCGCCATCCCGGTCAAGGGGCGGCTGCTCGGCGCGCGTTACCTGCGCGACGGCCGCCTGGCGGTCCGCGTCAAGGGCACGACCGCCAACACGATCGTGATCCTCTCCCGCGCGGGCAAGGAGCTCCAGCGGGTGGCCGAGCCGGCGGGGGCGAGGAACCTCGGACTGGTCGGGGTCCTCGACTGACGCCTTCCCCTGCGTGAGACGACGCCGTCGGCAGGCTTGATGACCCGCGCGTTGCCCGCCGGACGGCGACATCGGACGCCGGCCGACGGGCAACCGGCCGCAACCGGCTGGCAACCGGCTGGCAGAGCTCGGAACGTGCCGTTCTCGTCGCACCTCACCGGACTTCCCGGGCGGCCGCCGGGCCTGGACTGCGCCTTTCATCCTGATACGGCAGGTTATGTGGGTAAAACACACCCAGAGGGATCACCTGAACGGTGATCTCGTGGTACGTCCCAATAGGATGGACAGGTGGCTCAACTCCGTATCGCCCTGGCCCAGAGCAATCCCGCCGTCGGCGACCTGGCCGCCAACGGCGACAGGCTCGTCGAGTGGACCCGGCGCGCCGCGGACCGCGGCGCGCACCTGGTCGTCTTCACCGAGATGTTCCTGACCGGCTATCCCGTCGAGGACCTGGTGCTGCGCACCTCGTTCGTGGAGGCGTCGATCTCCGCGATCGAGAAGGCCGCGCGACGACTGGACGAGGCGGGACTCGGCGAGATCCCGGTCGTCGTCGGCTACGTGGACCGCGCGAATCTCGCCCCGCGCGTCGGCCAGCCCAAGGGCGCCCCGCTCGACGCGGCGGCGCTGCTCCACCGGGGCCGGGTGGTCGTCAAGACCGCCAAGCACCACCTGCCCAACTACGGCGTCTTCGACGAGTACCGCTACTTCGTCCGCGGCGACCGGCTGCCGATCTTCCGGCTGCACGGCGTCGACGTGGCGATCGCGGTCTGCGAGGACCTCTGGCAGGAGGGCGGCCCCGTCGCCGTGGCGGCCGAGGCCGGAGCCGGGCTGCTGGTGGTGCCGAACGCCTCACCGTACGAGAAGGAGAAGGACGACGTACGGCTGGCGCTGGTGGCCAGGCGCGCCCGCGAGGCCGGTTGCGTCCTCGCCTACGTCAACCAGGTCGGCGGCCAGGACGAGCTGGTCTTCGACGGCGACTCGCTCATCGTCTCCGCCTCCGGCGAGCTCATCGCGCGCGCGGCGCGCTTCTCCGAGGAACTGCTGGTCACGGACCTGGAGCTGCCCGAGGCCAGGTACGGAGGACTCGGGGAGTTCCAGGTGGACGCCGGGGACAACACCGTGATCACGGTGGAGCGGCTGGAGCTGTCGCCCCGCCCCCTGGAGCCGTACGAGCCGGAGCCCCCCACGCTCGCCGAGCAGCTCGACGACACCGCCGAGATCTACTCGGCTCTGGTCCTCGCGGTCCGCGACTACGTCGCCAAGAACGGCTTCGGGTCGGTCATCCTGGGCCTGTCCGGCGGCATCGACTCGGCGCTGACCGCCACGATCGCCTCCGACGCCCTCGGCCCCGACCGGGTACACGCGGTGCTGATGCCGTCGCGCTACTCCTCTGACCACTCGCTGAGCGATGCCCAGGAACTGGTCGACCGACAGGGGATCAACGCCGGCACCGTGCCGATCGCCGACATCGTCAACGGCTTCGAGAAGGAGATCGAGCTCTCCGGCCTGGCCGCGGAGAACCTCCAGGCCCGGGTGCGCGGCATGCTCCTGATGAGCCTGTCCAACCAGCACGGCCACCTCGTCCTCACCACCGGCAACAAGAGCGAACTGGCCACCGGCTACTCCACCCTCTACGGCGACTCCGCGGGTGGCTTCGCGCCCATCAAGGACGTGCTCAAGACCCTGGTCTGGGAGCTGTCGCGCTGGCGCAACGCCCAGGCGGGCCGCTCGGGTGAGTTCCTGCACCCCTTCGCGGTGCCGCCGATCCCGGAGAACTCGATCGAGAAGGAGCCCAGCGCGGAACTCCGCCCCGACCAGCGCGACACCGACTCCCTTCCCGAGTACGGAGTCCTGGACCGGCTGCTGGGCGACTACGTCGAGAAGGACATGGGCTCGGCCGAGCTGATCGCCGCCGGACACGACCCCGCGCTGGTCGCCCGGGTGATCCGCCTGGTCGACCTGGCCGAGTACAAGCGCCGCCAGTATCCCCCGGGCCCCAAGATCACCCCCAAGAACTTCGGCCGCGACCGCCGCCTCCCCATCACCAACCGCTGGCGCGAGACGACCTAACGAGGTCTGGGAACGTTTCTGGGCATCACACTCCCCTGACCGGAGAATGATCAGTACAGTCGGCAGGGTGCGTCATGTCGCGGGATGCGTTCTGTTACTTCTGCTGGTGGCCGGTTGCACAAACAGCAGCCCCACCCTCGATGAGGCCGCCCAGGTTCTGGCCGCGGACATGAAAAAGCTTGAGCCCTTCTATCCGACGACAAACAAGAAAACGGTCGACAGGACCGGCAAGGAAAAAAGCGACTTCGCGGTTTGCGGCAAAGACGGAACCGCCCTCCGCTCTTATGAACTCAGCAGTGATTTCAATAAAGACAGTCCGACCTCTCCGGAGCAGCGTGTCGAGTCATTCAGTCTCCTCTTCATGGAGGAGCTTAAAAAAATCGGCTACGAAGCCGATCGAAAATCCAGCTGGGCGCGCCCCGGGCGAACCATCGGCGTTCTACACAAAAAAGATCCGGGAATTACCGTCATCCTGGTCGCACAGGATTCCCAACCCAACGTAGAGATCATCGGAAAGACCGACTGCATATTTGAAAGCCGGTGATCACAGAGGGGTTCGGGAAAGACGAGCCTGCTCTCGAAGTCGCGAAGCGGTCCGCCTCAGGTTGCGCGCAGCGCCATGACACTGTTCCGCAAGCCGAATGATGTCCGACCGCCTTTGAATTACATCGGAATTGAAACGCTGAGCCGATGGCCCGGTCCAGACTGGACCATCAACAGCCGAATCGGTCTCAACTCGATCAAGGATCGTTTCAAGATTCTTGACGTATCCCTCAAGTCGATCAGCCAGCAGTTCCTTCTCTTCGGCTTGGCGTAGCAGTTCATTTGGCCCCATCGTCATCCTCCGCGCGCGTCGAGCGCGGTCTTCAAAACCGGCTCAAGCCGCCCGTAGAACAGATCCCTGAGCTGTCGAAGGTCCGAATCCCCAAGCGGTGGGTAACCGTGGGCCTGCCGGGAGGCGCTAAGGGCGGCCACCTGAGCATCGACCAGGACCTCAACCAGGTCCGAGGCCTCTCCCGGCCGCTCCCGGTCAAGGATCCCCTCAATCGCGCTCTTCAGGTCGTTCTTTCCGACTATGTCGGTCGCCTTTCCAGCCACCGTCTCCTTGAACACCCCACCATCGATCACTTCACCGAAGACTCTTCCGGCAAAAATATCCAAGGGGAAAGTAAGGAGCTCTACGATGACCTTATCCGTTTCGTCGGCAGACAAATCAGCTTCATGTAAACCGCTGAAGAAAATCGATGCCAACGCCCCCGACCTGACCACTTTTTCATAGAAAATTTCACGCTGACCTTTCCTGGCCTCCTCGGTTGAGGCATCACCAAACGGGTGACTTTCCCCTAAATCGAGTTTCTTTAAGAATTCTCCATAGCCATTCCTGAGCGGCATCAGCGCCCCAGGGCTCTGCAGTAACCCTCCAAAGAAGTTCGAAATCTTTGCAGAGTCAAACTTCTGCCACCCCTGATCCGTGCTGCGGCTCGGAAACCTATCCTTTCGATTCCAGGTATCGACAAGTTCGGGAAAGTACTGTGAGATATGTGTGGCGAGCACCTGGCCGATCGGAGACGGGGCGGCCAGTGCGGGCCAGAAGTTCTTCCTGCTGTAGAGATCGATGATGTTGAGCCAGGAGTCGCGGCGGAGGGTGGCGTCTCCCGCACCGGGAGCCAGTGCCCTGCCCAGAGCGGTGGCTAGGAGTTTCTCGAAGTCCGTACCGTCGAGACCGTTCACCACCTCGGGCCGCAACAGCAACGTCGCGTTCTCAGCTGAGACCAGAAATCGCTGGGTCGCTCCCACATCCTGGCTCAGCGCCTTGGCCAGCCAGTAGATGTTCCAATCCTTTCCCGACACGCGTGAGCCGCTGTACTGGAGCAGCTTGGCGCTGGCCGCGAGGACGAACTCGCGCGACTGGCGGGCCAGGCCGAGCAGTGCCGCCATGTCGCCTATGGGGAGGTTGCCCAGGGCGTGGTCACGCAGGCCCTGGGGAAGGGTGCCTGCCGCATCCGCTGAGGCGAACGCCTCGGCCAGCGGTTTCAGATCCTTGCCCGCCTTCTTCAGGTTCCCGGGACTGTAACCGCGCGGATCGTTCTGGTTCCGCGAGCTCACGGCGGCGAAGATCGCTCCGAAAGTGGCGCTGCCCAGCGTCGTCAGCAACCCCGCCGAGTAGGCGGCGTCGACGGTCTTGCCCTGTCCCTCCCGGAGCGTCGTCTGAACCTTCTCCCAGTTCTGGACGCTGGGGTCCTTCAGGTAGTCATGCCACGCCGCCAGGGTCCGCTCTCCGGCGAGTGTCCCCGCGTTCCGGGACGTGGTGGCGTCGCCGAAAGCGAATTCAGCGGTCTTGAGGCCGCTTTTCGGTGCTGTGTCCTCGACACGCTCGATCGTCTGGGTCCGCCAGGTCAGGTCCCGCTGCGCCTCGTCGAGAAACCGCCCGACGTTGTCCAGCACCTCAGCGCCTGGACCCACCGGCCAGTCGGGGCCCGCTTCGGCAATGGAGGCGGCCAGCGAGGGCCTCAACACCCGGCCCCGTTGCGCGGCATCGCCCATGGCAGTGATCAGACGTCGCGCCCCCGCTGGATCAATGCCGACAAACTCCACCATTTAGCCTGGTCTCCTTGGATAGAGACGCTGGGATGACAAAGCCTCAACATGTTATCCCGACTTCCCCACAACCGAGAGTGTGAAGAAAACAGCGAGAACAGTTAGCAGACAAATCGGAAGTCAATTCAATGAGTTCCGAGGGGAGCTTCCGGTCGGGGCGACCGAGAACTACTTTTAGTAGTGATTCGACTACAGTCGGCCGGGAGATAGGAGTCCGCGATGCCCCCTTCGCGTGAGCTCGACAGCGCGTCCAGCCCACTCGCCTTCTTCGCCATGGAGCTACGTCGCCTGCGCGAGCAGGCCGGGCTGACACAGGAACAGCTCGCCCGGGAGATCTCCTACTCGATCGCGCTGATCAGCATGGTGGAGACCGGGAAACGCAACCCGTCCCGCGACTTCACCAGACGTTGCGACGAGAGGCTCAACGGTGGCGGACTGCTCATACGGATCTGGCCGCTGCTGGCCAATACCGCCTACTCCACGCAATTCCAACCCTGGTTGGAGATCGAGCCCCAGGCCCACACTCTGAGGAACTGGGAACCTCTCCTAATCCCCGGCCTACTCCAGACCGCCGACTATGCCAGCGCAGTTCTTCGCGCCGAACCAGGAGTGAGCGACGAGCGGGCTGAGGAACTCGTCTCCGGACGTCTGGAGCGACAGAAGTTGCTGACCAAAGATGATCCGCCACTTTTCCTGACGGTGATCAGAGAGGAAGCTCTGCACCTCCACATCGGCAGTCCCGAGATAATGCACGACCAACTGTCCGCACTGCTCATCGCAGCGGAGCACAGACACATCTCCGTACAGATCGTTCCCAGCGGGCTGGGCATGACGGGCGGCACCATAGCGGGTCTGGAGGGAGCATTCATCATTGCAGGCGTCGAGGGCAGCCCCGATAGTGTATTCGTGGAGTCCGCCGCCGCAGGGCACGTCACGGATCATCCCCGCGACGTAGTGGCGATCTGCAGGCGTTACGAAGCGATCCGTTCGGAGGCCCTGTCCGCACGGGCCAGCGCCGACCTCATAACAAAGGTGATGAAGGAATGGCAACAGACCTGACCGGCGTAACCTGGCACAAATCCTCCCTGAGCGGCTCCAGCGGGGGTAACTGCGTTGAGGTGGCCGTCGTGGATGTCTCCGATACCGGTCACAAGGCAGACCCCGGCCCCCTTCATGTGATCCGCGACTCCAAGAATCCCGAGGGCCCCAAGCTGTTCTTCACCCAGTCCGAATGGGATGCCTTCGTCGTCGGCGTCAAGCTCGGAGAGTTCGACAACTGACGAACGTGGGTGAGGCCCCCGATGCACCTTGTGTCGGGGGCCTCACCGTGACACGCGAAGAGCTGAGGTGAGGCAGCGACGTGTCAGCCGAGCCTCACTCTGGTGAGAGGTCATTTCTACGATCTCGGCCTCCCCGGGAAAGCGAGAAACGAAGACCTTTCCGAAGGTCGCCGACATCCCTTTGGAAGGCAGCGAGGAGCCTCAGCCGGAGCCGAGGCCTGTCAGGAGTTGGTCGACGATCCGTTCGGCCAGGTCGGAGGGGAGCTCGCCGTTCTCTTCCGGGCCCTCGGTGCGGATGTACCACATGATGGTGCCGACCACCGTCGCCATCGCGATGCGCACGTCGAGGCCGGCCCGGAGCTCGCCGGTGGCGATGCCGCGCCGCAGCAGGGCGGCCATCGCCGCCCTGCGCGGCTCGATGGTCGCCTGGCGGATGCGTTCCACCAGGCGCGGGTGGCGCTCGGCCTCGTTCATCGCGATGTTCATCACGCAGCGGTTGCGCGCGTCGCACGCGTCTTGCTGGAAGACCCGCATGTAGGTGATCAGATCCTCGCGGACCGAGACGCCCCCCGGCGCGGGAAACGGTCTCTTGAGGGTCGCCAGCGCGTCAACGAGCAGGTCCTCCTTGCTGGACCAGCGCCGGTAGATGGTGGTCTTGCCGACCCCCGCGCGAGCGGCGATGCCCTCGATCGACAGTTCGGAGAGGCCGCTGCTCTCCCCGACCAGATCGAGGGTCGCGTCGATGATGGCCTTCTCCGCCCTGGCGCTGCGGGGACGGCCCGCGGGGCGGGTCGTCTGAGCCTGGGCTGTCCGAGCCTCGGCCATCTGGGTCTCGTCGGCGGTCGTCATCGCACACCTACACTACTGCCGGTTCCGCTTCGCGATCTACGCCCCGCGGGGCGGGGGTCCCGGAGGACCTGCCGGGCAGCCATCTGAGCACCACCAGGGCTCCCACCAGCGCGATGGCCGCGGAGACGAGGGCGGTGACGTGCATGCCCTCGACGAAGGCGAGCTTCGCCGGTTCGATCAGCGCCGCACCCCGCTCACCCAGGCCCTGGGCCACATTGAGCGTTCCGGGCAGCGACTCCCCGGCGATGTGCCTGAGCTGCTCGGGCAGGCCGGTCAGCGCGGGAGCGATCTGGTCGCGGTAGGTGGCCGAGAGCAGCGAGCCGAGGAGCGCGACCCCGAGCGCGCCGGCCACCTGGCGGACCGTGTTGCTCATGGCCGACCCGACACCCGCCTTCTCCCTGGGGAGCGCCTCCATGATCGCGGTCGTCGCCGGGGGCATGATGTTGGCCATCGCCGCACCCTGGACGAAGAACACGATCTCCAGTACGAGGATCGGGGTGTGCTGGTCCATCAGCGAGTAGGCGGCCAGTGCGCCGGCCACGATGACCATGCTGACGGTGGCGGTCAGCCTGCCACCGAAGCGCGCGGCCATCTGCTGGCTGAGCGGGGCGAAGATCAGCTGGGCGGCGGCGAAGGGGATCATCAGGGCGCCCGCCTGCAGCGCGCTGAAGCCCAGCACGATCTGCAGGTAGAAGACCAGGAAGAACATCGCGCCCATCATCGCGAAGAACACGATGCCGACCATGCCGACCGCGGTGGCGAAGCGCGGGTCGCGGAAGTAGCGGACGTCGAAGGCCGGGTGGTCGATGCGGCGCTCGTACCAGACGAAGACGCCGAGCACGACGATGCCGAGGATCGTCGGGACGAGCACCTCCGCGCTGGCGATCGTGGCCAGCTCGCCGCCCCGGATGATGCCGTAGGTGACGGCGACCAGACCGACGATGGAGAGGATCACGCCGACCGGGTCGAGCTTGGACGGGTGCGGGTCACGCGACTCGGGCACGACCAGGCTGATCAGCACCATGCTGATCAGCACGATCGGCAGGTTGATCAGGAAGACCGACCCCCACCAGAAGTGCTCGATGAGCAGGCCCCCGGTGATCGGCCCGATCGCCACGGCCAGGCCCACGCCGCCGGCCCAGACGCCGATCGCCTTGCCGCGCTCCTGCGGGGGGAAGACGTTGGAGATGATGGCCAGCGTGGCCGGCATGATCGCGGCACCGCCGATGCCCATGAACGCCCGGGCGACGATCAGCTGCATGGGGTCCTGGGCGTAGGCGCTGGCCAGCGAGGCCAGGCCGAACAGGACCATGCCCACCATGAGCATGCGCCTGCGGCCGGTACGGTCGCCGATCACCCCGAAGGTGAACAGCAGGCCCGCGAAGACGAGCGTGTACGAGTTGATCGCCCATTCCAGCTGGCTCTGGCTGGCTCCCAGGCCCACCTTCGGATCGGCGATCGTCTTCAGCGCGACGTTGAGGATGGTGTTGTCGAGCACGACCGCCAGGAGGCTGAAGACCAGCACTCCCAGGATCTGCCACCGTCTCGGGTGACCAAGCTGTTGTTCCACGAAGGCCCCGTTTTTCGATACGTATGAGTTTCGAAACATCACCGTAGCGCCATCTTTTTCGATACGCAACCGTGTCGTTTCGTATTTATCAGGACATATCGCGATACACGCACCATTGGGAGCGCGCCGGGGTTCAGGCGGCGAGCGGGAGCGGCTCCTCGACCGAGCTCTCGGTGCGCCGCCAGAACGGCAGGGCGACCAGGACCATCAGCACGCAGCCCAACCCGGCGGCGGCGAAGGCCCAGCCGGGACCGGGGCCGTCGATGATCACACCCGCGATGGGCGCCGCGGAGGCACCACCGATCAGCAGCGCCGTGCCGTGCAGGCCCATCGCCTCGCCACGGGCCTCCGCGGGAACCCAGCGGCTCACGGTGTCGATCGAGGAGGACAGCGCGGGGGCGCACAGCACGCCCGCCGGCAGCAGGGCCAGGACCAGCCAGTGCCAGTCGCCGCCGACCAGCCCGACGGGAATGGTGAGCAGCCCCATGGCTCCGATCAGGACCAGCGGCGAGCGCCCACGGGGCAGCATGCCGTACACGAAGCCGCCGGTCAGCGAGTAGGCGCACCACAGGGCGATCGCCAGCCCGATCCACGCGGTGTCGCCGCTCCGCTGCATCGTCGCCACCAAGGACAGCTCGGTGGCGGCCAGCACGAAGGTCGCCGCGACGACGGTGCCGAGCAGTCCGAGCATGCCCGGGGTGAGCCACTGGCGGCGCGCGACCCTCGCCACCGGCTCACGGAGCTCCTCGGCCGAGCGGATGGGCGGGTTCAGCACGATCAGCGCCGTCCCCGAGCCGACCAGACCGATCGCGACGATGCCCATGGTGGGGACGCTGCCGAGGGAGGTCACCCCCGCGATCGCCAGGGCGGGGCCGGCCATGTAGGAGAGCTCCACGATGATGGAGTCGAGGGAGAACCCCATCCGGCGCTGGTCGACCGGGACCAGCGCCGTGAGGCACTGCCTGATCACGCTGAACACCGGGAGGGCGAGGAGGCCCGCGGGCACCGCGGCGGCGAGCAGCACCGGGAACGGCATCGCCCACGCGACGGACCAGAAGACGAGCTGGGCGAGCGTGGTCACCGCCAGCACCGGGCGCAGGCCGTGCCTGTCGACGAACCTGCCCGCCAGCGGTGAGCCGACGGCCATGCCCACGGTGCTCGCCATGGTCACCAGACCGGCCGCGCCGAAGCCCATGCCGAGTCCGCCGGGGTCGACGACATGCATCGTCAGTGTGATGGCGACCGCGGTCGAGGGAATGCGGGCGAGCAGCCCCACCAGCAACAACGACCGCACGCCCGGCAGTGCCAGCAGGCGGCGGTAAGGTTCTACAGCCATTGTGATTACTTACCTCCGCCAGCATTGTGCCGTACGCACCCGACACTTCCGCCACCGGATTTACCGCGGGGGTGTGCGGTACGCCACCCACACCCCCGCCATCGGATTACCAGGCCGGCCGGGTCTGTTGAACCTGCCGAACGCGTGCAATCATCGGAACCGTCCGGGGACGCCATCAGGGGCGCCTCGAGACTTCACTGGAGGTCCCATGTCCTCTTCCTCCCCCAGCCGGCCGACCTCGCTCTACGGCGGCCAGGCCGGCCGAAGGATCACCGTACGCGACGTCGCCGCCGCCAAGGAGCGCGGCGAGCGGTGGCCGATGGTCACCGCGTACGACGCGATGACCGCCAGGGTCTTCGACGAGGCCGGCATCCCCGTGCTGCTCGTCGGCGACTCGGCGGCCATGGTCGTGTACGGCTACGACTCGACGCTGCCCGTATCGGTGGACGATCTCATGCCGCTGACCGCGGCCGTGGTACGCGGCTCCTCCCGCGCGATGGTCGTGGCCGACCTGCCGTTCGGCTCCTACCAGGCATCTCCCCAGCAGGCCCTGGAGACGGCCGCCAGGTTCATGAAGGAGGCCGGTGCCCACGCGATCAAGCTTGAGGGTGGGCGGCGGGTGCTCCCCCAGGTCGAGACGCTGGTCTCGGCGGGCATTCCGGTGATGGCCCACCTGGGCCTGACCCCCCAGTCGGTCAACGCGCTCGGCGGCTACCGGGTACAGGGCCGCGGCCAGTCGGGTGACGAGCTGATGGCCGACGCCAAGGACCTGGAGTACGCCGGAGCGTTCGCCGTGGTCCTGGAGTGCGTTCCCGCCGAGCTGGCCGAGCGGGTCACCTCGTCCCTGTCGATCCCGACGATCGGCATCGGTGCCGGGCCCGGCACCGACGCGCAGGTCCTCGTCTGGCAGGACCTGATGGGCCTGACCGCCAGCCCGGCCAGGTTCGTCAAGAAGTACTTCGACCTGGCCCACGAGATGGACCGGGCGGTGCGCAGCTTCGCCGACGAGGTGTCGACCGGCGCCTTCCCCGCTCCCGAGCACAGCTACAGCTGACGACTCCGGGCCCCGGCGTCCCAGGAAACCCTGGCGGCGCCGGGGCGTTCAGGCGCGGCGCGAGATCAGGCGAGCGTGGCGGGGTCGGTGTTGGCGCCGCACACGACCACGGCCACCCGCTCCCCTTCGGCCAGGGTGTAGCGGCCGGACAGCAGAGCCGCGTACGCGGTGGCGCCCGCGTGCTCGGCGGCGATCCGGTGCTCCCGCCACATCTCGCGCCGTGCCTCGACGATGGCCTCCTCGGAGACCAGCAGGCTCCGTATCCCCGCCGCGCCCGTGATCTCACAGGCGATCTCGCCCGCCCGGCTCGCGCCCAGGGCATCGGCCCCCACCCCCGCGACCTCGACCCCGACCGGCCGGCCGGCCTCCAGCGCCCGGTGCAGGGTCGGGATGAGCTCGGGCTCGACGGCGACCACGCGGGCGTGGCCGTCGAGCGCGACGGTGATCCCGGCGACGAGCCCGCCGCCGCCGACCGCGACGAGGACCGTGTCGACTCCCCCGGTCTGCTCCAGGATCTCCAGGCCGACCGTGCCCTGCCCCGCGACCACCTCCGCCTGGTCGTAGGCGTGCACGTCCAGGGCACCGGTCTCGGCCGCGCGCTTGACGGACGCCTCGTAGGCGTCGGCGTAGACGGCACCGACCTGGGTCACCCGCGCGCCCAGCGCGCGCAGCCCGGCCACCTTCACCGGGCTGGACACCGTGGGCACGAAGATCTCCGCCGGGACACCGAGACCGCGTGCCACGTACGCCACCGCCAGGCCGTGGTTGCCCCCGCTCGCCGCGATCAACCCGGCCTCGGGGATCTCTCCCATGGACAGGGCGCGGTTGAAACCTCCTCGCGCCTTGAACGACCCCGAGTGCTGCAACCCCTCCAGCTTGAAGAACAGCCCCGGCGACACCTCGACCACCGGTGTGCGCCGGACGTACCCCGCGATGCGCTCGGCGGCCCGTCGCACGTCCCCGATCGACACGCTCACGCGCGTCTCCTTCCCACAAAGCGGCTCGGAAAGCGGCCATCCTTCCTGCGGCCCCGTGCCGCAGTCTAGGAGACGCCGTGGATCCCTCAGGCGAGCGCCTGCTCGAAGTCGGCCCACAGGTCCTCGATGTGCTCGATGCCGACCGCCACCCGTACGGTGCCCGCACCGACCCCGTGCCGGGCGAGCTCCTCGGCCGTCAGGGAGCGGTGGGAGGTGGTCGCGGGGTGCAGGATGAGCGTCTCGACACCGCCGAGGGACGGGGCCAGCAGGGCCAGCCGCACCGAGCTCATGAACCGCTCGCCCGCCGCCCGGCCGCCGACCAGGTCGAACGAGAAGACACCCCCGAAGTCCGGCAGGAGCTTGGCCGCCAGCTCGTACGAGGGATGCGAGGGCAGGCCCGGCCAGTGCACGACGGAGACCGCGGGGTGGTCGTTCAGCCGGGTGGCCAGCTCGCGGGTGTTGAAGCAGTGGCGCTCCATCCGCAGCGGCAGCGTCTGGATGCCGCGCAGGGTGAGCCAGGCGGCGAACGGATCCGCGGTGGCACCCAGCTTGACGTTGTAGGCCCACACCCTGCGGTACATCTCCTCCGCGGCGAAGACGGCGATCCCGCCGAGCACGTCGGTGTGCCCGCCCAGGTACTTGGTCGTGGAGTGCACCACGATGTCGGCTCCGTGCTCCAGCGGCCGGCACAGGATCGGTGAGGCGAAGGTGTTGTCGACCACGGAGACGAGTCCGGCCTCGCGTGCCGCCGCGCACATGCCCGGCAGGTCGGCGACCTGGGTCACCGGGTTGGCGATGGTCTCCAGGTAGACCAGTTTCGTCTCCGGCCGCACGGCCGCGCGCAGCGCCGCCGGGTCGTCCTCGGGGACGTAGGAGACCGATATCCGGAAGCGCCGCTCCAGGTCGTTGATCATCGAGGCGGTGCCGCCGTAGAGCGCCTGCTGCGCGATCAGGTGATCACCGGGCTCCAGCAGCGCGAGCAGCACCGAGTTGATGGCCCCCATTCCGGAACCGGTGGCCACGGCCCCGGCACCGCCCTCCAGGCCGGCGACGGCCTCCTCCAGGGAGCGGACCGTCGGGTTCGACAGGCGCCCGTAGACGAAGGCCCCGTCCGGGCGGCCCATCCCGTCGGCGAAGACGGCCGGGTCGTCGAAGACGAAGCCGGAGGTCTGGTAGAGCGGCACCGTGATGGAGCGGCTGCCGTTCAGCTGCGGCTGGGGAAGGTGGACGGTGCGGGTCTCCGGGCGAAAATCAGTCATGAGATAAGAATGTCCGGTTAACAGGCTGTTTGTCAGATCTGCTTGGTGCGATGTTCGTCATCAAAAGCACAGGTCACCCTGACCCGGGACACCGGGAAGACCACCGTGGCAGCCTCAGGTTCCCGGCCGCGTGTTCGCGATCCCCGTCGGGTGACCCGGCGAAGGACACCCCTGGCCGACGCGATCCGGCGCACCGCACCGGGGCCGCGGGGGCTGGATCCCGAACCGGTCGCCACGGCCGCCGGGTCCGGCGCGAGCCCGCTGCCCCCGGAAGAGCACGGTGCTGAGGGAGGCCGCGCAGGGCGCCGGCGCGGAGGGGATCGCCAGGCGGCTGCACCTGTTCGCGGGGACGGTGCGCGACCACCTGACGAGCGCCATCGCCAGGAGCGGCGCCCGCGACAGGATCGCCGAGGACGCCGGCTGGATCTGACGGAGCCGCCTCGCCCGTGAACATCGGAAGCACCGATCACGGCCGGCGCCGGGCGGCTCTCCCGCGACCCCGGTGCCACCGGCTTGCCGAGCGGTCGAGATCGTCAGATATCCGGCTGTCGCGCTAGATGTCGGTGACGCGCAGGCCGGCGTGGGCCTTGTAGCGGCGGTTGATCGAGATGAAGTTGGCGGTCATCGCCTCGACCTGGTGGGCGTTGCGCAGGCGACCGCCGTACACGCCGCGCATCCCGGGGATGCGGCCCGCCAGCGCCTGGACGGTGTCGGTGGCCTCGCGGTCGTCGCCCAGCACCAGCACGTCCAGGTCGATCTTGTCGACCTCGGGGTCCAGCAGCAGGACGGCGGAGACGTGGTGGAAGGCGGCGACCACCCGGCTCTCGGTCAGGACCGCGGCCGCCTGCTGGGCGGCGCTGCCCTCCTCGACCGCGAGTGCGTACGCGCCCTGCTTGTCGAAGCCGAGCGGGTTGACGCAGTCGATGACGATCTTTCCGGCCAGCTCGGCACGGAGAGACTCCAGCGTGGAGCGGTGCCCGTCCCAGGGAATGGCCACGATCACCACGTCGGCCTCGGCCGCCACGGTCGGGTTGCCGGCGCCGCGCACCGATCCGCCGATGCTCGCCGCCGCCTCCTGAGCACGCTCGGCGCTGCGTGAGCCGATCAGCACGCTGTGCCCGGCGAGGGCGAACCGCCGCGCCAACCCCTTGCCCTGGTCCCCGGTCCCGCCCAGGATCCCGATCGAGATTCCCCCCACGTCCGGAATATCAGTGCTCACTCACCGCTCCTCATCATCCCCGACCCTCAAGATCGGACTTCATCGACCATATCGTCTGCCCCGAATCCTCTCAGGGGCGCATTCCCAGGATCATTGCGGGGGGCTGGTGCACGATGGTGCCATGGACGCTGGGTCGGTGACACTGCTGCGCGAGATCCTGGCTTCGACGGGCTGGATCGAGCGGACCCGCGAGCTGGGCCTCGCCCTGCGCGCGACCCGCTCGGCCGGCGGCCTGCTGGTGGTCGGCACGCCCGAGGAGGAGCCCTGGCACCTGACCGCGCACCTGAGCGACGAGGCCAGGCTCTCCGGGCTGCCCCAGCTCTCCCCGACGCTGGTCCGCTGGGCACCCGCCCCCGACGCGCCCGCGCACCTGCGGGTCGGGCTGGACCGGATCCGGCAGGCCGGACGGGGCGAGACCCTGTTCGTGGTCGCCGAGGAGCGCGCTCCCGAGGCGCTGCTGGAGCGGGTGAGCGACGCCCGCAGGACCGGCACGACGATCCTGGCCCTGGACGGCGGTGACACGGACCTTACCGGCCTGGCCCACGACGCGCTGACGGTCCCCGAACGGGCACCGTTCTCCTTCGACGGGGCACAGCATCTGGTGAGCATGGCCGCGGGCGAGGTCGAACGGCGCCCCACCCTGCGTGACCGCCTGGCCAGGCTGCTGGAGCAGATCAGCGGCCCGCAGGTCACCGACTAGACGTACCGGCCGCGCTCCGCCCTCAGTCGTCGTCCTCCCAGGCCTGGTCCTCCCTCTTCCAGTCCTCGTTCCGATCGGCCGCGGTCTTCAGCGCGTTGGCCGCGGCCTCGCGCGTCGGGTACGGTCCCATCCGGTCCTTGTTCGGGCAACCCTCGTCGGGTTCGACGGCCATGTGCTTCAGGCAGAACCACCATTGGTCACTCATGCGGCAATCCTGCCCAGTGGGAAGCGCAACTAGACTGTGGAACCATGACGACACTGCTCCAGCCCGGGCGGATCTCTCCCCTCCGCAGGGTTCCCTCTCACATCCAGCGGCCGGAGTACGTCGGGAAGAAATCCCCGAAGACCGGAGAGGCCGACGTCAAGACCCCCGAGATCATCGAGCGGATGCGGATCGCGGGCAAGCTGGCGGCTCAGGCGCTCGAAGAGGTCGGCAAGCACGTGGCGCCCGGCGTCACCACCGACGAACTCGACCGGATCGGCCACGAGTTCCTCTGCGAGCGGGGAGCGTATCCCAGCACGCTCGGCTACCGGGGATATCCCAAGTCACTGTGCACCTCGATCAACGAGGTGATCTGCCACGGCATCCCTGACGACACCGTGCTGCGCGACGGCGACATCGTCAACGTCGACATCACCGCCTTCATCGGGGGCGTGCACGGCGACACCGACGCCACCTTCCTGGTCGGTGACGTCGACGAGGAGTCACGGCTGCTGGTCGAGCGCACCCGTGAGGCAACCAACCGGGCCATCAAGGCCATCGCCCCCGGCCGGCAGCTCAACGTGGCCGGTCGCGTGATCGAGGCCTACGCCAAGCGGTTCGGTTACGGCGTGGTCCGTGACTTCACCGGCCACGGCATCGGCACCACGTTCCACTCGGGCCTGATCGTCCCCCACTACGACGACCCGTCACTGACGGTCACGCTGGAGCCGGGCATGACGTTCACGATCGAGCCCATGCTGACGCTCGGCACCATCGACTACGACGTCTGGCCCGACGGCTGGACCGCCGTCACCAAGGATCGCAAGCGGACCGCCCAGTTCGAGCACACCATTCTGGTGACCGAGACCGGCCACGAGATCCTGACACTGCCCTAGGCCCTGCCCCTTGGATCTTTTGCCTACCGCGGTCGGTCAGGCGGCGCCTCGCCGCGTTGTCGTCGGTCACCGCAGCACGCTGCGGCTCCCTCCTCCGCCTTACGAGACACCACCTGACCGACCCTCGCCACGGC